>NZ_JBJUSE010000020.1:0-14841 GCF_046098135.1 Streptococcus sp. ST16
ATCTTCATAACTCAATTTCATAATAAAACACCCCAAAAGTTAGATTTTTTCTGTCTAACTTTTGGGGTGCAGTTCATCAGGACACTGGGTTTTTCTTTAACTCAATATCAAACTGGCTACAATGGGACTAATAAAAACATAGAGAATACCCGTGACACCGATAGCCAAGCCACCCATGGCCCCTGCTACAGAGCCGTATCGAAAGGCCGTACCCGTTCCGACAGCATGACCTGTTCCTCCAAGGGAGAGTCCGACAGCCACTGGATCATCAATCTTCAACCACTTCAAAAGGGTTGGTCCAATAACACTAGTTAAAATCCCAGTTGCCACTACGACGACCAAGGTAACAGTCGTTAAACCTTGCAATTTCTCTGTAATCCCCACTGCCATAGCGGTTGTCACTGACTTGGGAAAGAGAGAAATGGCTAGGAAAAAGTCCATGCCAAATATTTTCGCCACTATGGCGGTGAAGCTAGTGTTGACAACTACTGCTAACAGACTACCAAAGAGAATACTCCGAGCATGGTGCTTCATCAAGTGAAAACTCTTATAAAGCGGAATCCCTAGAGCCACTGTCGATGGGACAATCAAATTATTCAGATAAACCCCACCTTGGTAATAATCTTGATAAGAAATCCCCGTCGCCTTAAGGAAAATAATGATAAAAATAGCCGACAAAAGCAAGGGCGTTGTCAAAGGATGGGGAAAACGTCTGTAAATCAACATCCCCACTAGATAAGCTAGGATAGATAATGCAATCCCAAACAGAGGATTCGATACAAATTCACTCATTTCGTTTCTCCTTTCTCATAATCTCCCTCAAATCGTCTCTTGATAAACTGAACTACTAGGGCTATGAGGATAATGTTGATGACAGCAGCAAAAAAGACAATCAAAACAATAGGCAAAAGATAGGGAGCAATGATATCAAACTTTTCCATGATACCCACTGCTGGCGGCAAAAAGAGAATGGTCATATTGGCCAGTAAGAAATTTCCAACCATGTTGACATGCCTGGTCCTTAGCCACTTGAACTGTAGGGCTAGAAAGAGAATAATCAAACCGATAATACTGCCTGGGATGGGCAGATGAAAGAAACTGGAGATTCCCTCACCGATTAGAGAAATCACAAAGAGAATCATTAATTGAATATATAATTTCATCCTAAACTCCATGAAATAAACTTCTTGCATACCAGTTTACTCTTTTTTCAGAAAATTTCAAGGAAATATTGAAATTCTTCTTTCTTGCAAGGATTAGTTAAAAGTAGTATAATAAATGCATGCGCAATCATCTTGTGTTAGAGAGACAGTCAGTAATGACTTTTCTATTCTATACTTCAAAAGAAAGGAGAAAGCAATGACCTACTTAGAAAAGTGGTTTGACTACAACCGCCGTCAAAAGGAAATGGAAGCCTTGTTGGAAGAAACTATTGCCCAGCAGAGTGAACAAAGGCTGAACTTGAAAGAGTTTTACCTGCTCTACTATCTGAATCTAGCCCAAGAAAAATCTCTACGACAAATTGACCTGCCAGATAAACTCCATCTCAGCCCAAGCGCTGTTTCTCGAATGGTGGCTAGGTTAGAAGAGAAAAACTGTGGCTTGCTTAGTCGCAGATGTTGCGACCAGGATAGACGGGCTAGTTTTATCTGCCTGACTGACGAGGGACAAACAACCCTGGCTTATCTACAAAAAGCCGTCGAAGAAAGACTGGAAACCAGTCTTGATTTCTTGCCTTAATAGGTATTTTTAAAAAAAGTTGCGTGCGCAATCATTATTCTTGACATTCCTCTTTTCAAGGAGTACAATAAAGTCATGATCAAACAAAGGAGTTTAATATGATTGAAATTACCTATCTAGACACCAGCAAACAAGAGAGAACCATGACTTTCGAGTCTTACGAAGATTTTGAACGTTCTCAACAAGCTTGCCTTATCGGTGTCGCAGACTATTACCCAGTTCAAAAATTAACCTATAATGGTCATGATTTGGACTACCATGGGACTTACGGAGATGTCTTCTTCTATCTCATGAAACAAGATTTAAGCCAATATAACTAAAAAAGGAGAAATACAATGGCAAAAGCAATTACAGATGCAACATTTGAACAAGAAACAAAAGACGGTTTGGTCTTGGTAGACTTCTGGGCAACTTGGTGTGGTCCATGTCGTATGCAAGGTCCAATCTTGGATAAATTATCTGAAGAACTTTCAGAAGATGTTTTGAAAATCGTCAAAATGGACGTTGATGAAAATCCAAACACAGCACGTGCTTTTGGAATCATGTCTATCCCAACTCTTCTCTTCAAAAAAGACGGCCAAGTGGTGAAACAAGTTGCTGGTGTTCACACTGCAGAACAAATCAAGGCCATCGTTGCTGAATTGAGCTAATCACACGAGAGGCCAAGTACTTTATTTGGTCTCTTTTTCTTGCCCTTTGCCATTTTTCAAAAAATATGCTAGACTGTAGGTAGAATATTACGATGTTTGGGACATGCCATCGCTAAAAAAAACCTCTACTTGGTATTTTTTAGCTCCCCTCAAGGGAGCTTTTTGCGTGCTCTGAACATTTCCCACTTTGGAAGGAGTACTATGAAACGTCAATCAGCCTTGGTCGTCTTTAGCGGCGGTCAAGATTCCACAACCTGCCTCTTTTGGGCTAAAGAACACTATAAAACAGTCGAAGCCGTCACCTTTTCCTACGGCCAACGTCATCATCTCGAAATCCAAGTTGCTAGAGAAATCGCTAAGGAACAAGGCATTCGTCATCACATCTTAGACATGTCTCTGCTGGGGCAAATCACTGAAAATGCCTTGACTTCTGATCTGGAAATTGAGCAAAAAGAGGGAGAGGTTCCCAATACCTTTGTTGATGGTCGCAACCACCTCTTTCTATCCTTTGCAGCAGTTCTTGCCAAACAACTTGGTATTAAAGACATCGTGACAGGTGTTTGCGAAACAGATTTCTCAGGCTACCCTGACTGCCGGGATGTCTTTGTCAAATCCCTTAATGTTACCCTCAACCTTGCCATGGATTACGACTTTGTTATCCAAACACCTCTCATGTGGCTAGACAAGGCTGAAACTTGGGAATTAGCCGACCAACTAGGTGCCTTTGACTATGTTCGTGAAAAGACCTTGACCTGCTACAATGGAATTATCGGAAGTGGCTGCGGAAATTGCCCAGCCTGCCACCTACGTCAACATGGGTTAGATGTTTATCTCTCACAGAAAGGAGAGGGCTAATGTTTTTTGCACCCAAAGAAATCAAACAAGAAACTGGGGAATCTCTTGTCTACAATCCTCACAGAACCTTGGTATCAAAAGAATTTACCTTCGACGCTGCCCACCACCTCTTTCACTATGAAGGAAAATGCAAGTCCCTGCATGGCCACACTTATCATCTGCAGATTGCTGTCAGTGGATTTTTAGATGAACGGGGCATGACCTATGACTTTGGAGACATCAAAGCTATCTACAAGGACTACTTAGAGCCCCACTTGGATCATCGTTATCTCAATGAGACCCTGCCCTATATGAATACGACTGCTGAAAATATGGTTTACTGGATTTTCCAAACCATGAGCCAAGAGTTACCAGATGAGCGCGGTCTCCGTTTGGAATACATTCGCCTCTATGAGACTCCGACTGCCTTTGCGGAGTTTAGACGGGAGTGGTTAGATGACTAGGGAACGTGTCCTCAAACTACCTGTTCTGGAAATTTTCGGCCCAACCTTTCAAGGCGAAGGTCGTGCTATTGGGCAGAAAACCATGTTTGTCCGCACTGCTGGTTGCGACTACCATTGCGACTGGTGCGACTCTGCCTTTACTTGGGATGGTTCTGAGAAGCCTACTCGCATGACAGCTGATGAAGTCATCGCTGCCTTAGATAAATTGGGAAGCTACGACTATGTAACCCTATCTGGCGGAAATCCCGCAATCTTAGCAGCCAACATGGCTGAACTCGTCACCAAGCTCAAGGAACGCGGTGTCACTCTAGCTGTTGAGACCCAAGGCTCTCGCTGGCAAAATTGGTTAAAAGACATCGACCAAGTCACCCTCAGCCCCAAACCTCCTTCCTCCAAGATGGAAGTCAACTTCGAGACCTTGGATTTCATCGTTTCCCAACTGGATCCAGATAAAGTCACCTTTAAAATCCCTGTCTTTGATGATGCAGATTTGGCCTTTGCTAAAGGAATTCAAGAGCGCTACAAACCAGATGTCCTTTTCTTATCGGCTGGAAATCCTGAGCCCAAGGCCACAGGCAATATTGTCCAAGATCAACTGGACCGTCTCAAAGAACTCTGGGAACGCGTCGCTGCCGACGATAGCTGGGGCAATGTCCGCGTCCTTCCTCAACTGCATACCCTCCTCTACGATAATCAACGTGGTGTTTAAGATTAGAAAGAAAAAATCATGTCACAACAAGAAGAAATGAAAAATCTAAGCCTCCTCGGCAACAAAGAAACCAACTACATTTTCGAGTATCAACCAGAAGTCCTCGAATCCTTTGACAATCGTCATGTGGAAAATGACTATTTCATCAAATTTAACTGCCCTGAATTTACCTCACTTTGCCCAATCACTGCTCAGCCAGACTTTGCGACGATTTATATTTCCTACATTCCTGACAAGCTCTGTGTCGAGTCAAAATCCCTCAAACTCTACCTCTTTAGCTACCGAAATCATGGAGATTTTCACGAAAACTGTATCAACACCATCGGGAAAGACTTGGTCAACTTGCTAGACCCTCGCTATTTAGAAGTCTGGGGAAAATTCACTCCACGCGGGGGCATTTCAATCGACCCCTACTACAACTATGGTAGACCTGGAACCAAGTATGAAGGCTTAGCAGAACAACGTCTCTTCCAACACGACCTTTATCCAGAGAAAATTGACAATCGCTAAACTCATACTCCATGAAAATCAAAGAGCAAACTAGGAAGCTAGCCACAGGTTGCTCAAAACACTGTTTTGAGGTTGTGGATAGAACTGACGAAGTCAGCTCAAAATACTGTTTTGAGGTTGCAGATGGAAGCTGACGTGGTTTGAAGAGATTTTCGAAGAGTATCATACGAAAAAGCCTTGCTCCTCAAGATGAGGAGCAAGGCTTTTTGAGTTTCAATTATTCTTCTGTTCCAAGAAAATTTTTCGCAACAAGGGCTGCAAGAATACCACCAAGGATTGGGGCAAGGATGAAAATCCATACTTGTTGAAGGGCTGCGCCACCTACCAAGACAGCAGGTGCCAAGCTACGAGCTGGGTTAACTGAAAGTCCAGTAATGTTCAAGCCTACAAGGATCATGGCCATCAATGACAAACCGATTACCAAACCAGCAATCGCGCCATTGCCCTTGCTTGCTGATGTTACAGTCATAATAACTAGGACAAACAAGAAAGTTGCGATGACTTCAAACAAGAATCCACCAAAGACAGTAACACCGTTTGCCAAGGCATTTTCGCCAAGACTAGCAGTCGACATACCTGAGTTAGACAAGAGGAAGAATACTGCAGCTGACGCAAGGAAAGCTCCAACTACTTGTCCAAGGATGTAGTTTACAAGTTCTGAAGATGACAAACGTTTGTTTACAAACATAGCGATTGAAACAGCTGGGTTCAAGTGAGCACCTGAAACAGTTCCGATTGAGAAAGCTGCGACTACGATGGCCAAACCAAAAGCAAGAGCAATCCCAAGGTGGCCAAGACCTTCAACACCATTCCCAAAAACAACAGCTCCTGTTCCGATGAACACAAGCATAAATGTACCGATTAATTCAGCAACAAATTTTTTCATGATAAGTCTCCTTTTTTTAAACTATGTATTAGTCTATCAAAAGAAGGAAAGGGTTTCAAGAAAATTGACTGGAAAGTTATTTGAAGATCATGAACCGACTCGCTTATCCTTAGTACTGAAAGGATTGAATAGCTTCTTTCAAGTCATCTTGTAAAAGTTTATGACAGTCTAGTTGAAGGTAAATTTCCAGCAAACAAGATCTGAAATTGGAAAATTTATGGAAATCATTTACTTCTTTCAAAGGAAATTCGACTGTTTGCAGCCAAGCAGTGAGGAGAGACGATTCGATTTTCCCTCGTAAGATTGGTTCATAAAGTACTCTCGCTAACCGCCAATCTTCATCATTTGTAAAACGAATCTCAACACGTTTAAATATTTTCCCAATGATTTCAAATGCTTCGGCTATATCTGACTTTGGAAAGCTAGGATGGCATATAACTTCCGTCAAGAGATCAGCCCCATGCGCAAATGCGTGGATCCACCCAAACTGATGAGAGTAGCCCGTCGTCTCTTTTTCCTTTGTAAGATAGTGTAAGCCTTGATTTAGCATGGTAACCCTGATAGGAGAAGACAACTGCTGGTAATAAAGTGATTCCTTAGTACCATCGCAAGACAGTAGATTGGCATAAATAAGCGCCCTAAAAGAACGTTTAAGAGCCGAAACTCCTCTACTATCAATCTCTTTGTATAGACCTTCATCAGAGGAGACCTCTTCTGAGATAAACTGAAACTGCTCAAGGGTAAACAACTCTTCTTGAATCCCTCTAGCCAAACTCGTAAAAACAAGTTCGTCTCGAATTTCTGGAGAGGGATTTCCTAAATGCTCAAGCAACCACTGAATTTCTTCTCGACTATAGCTTGGTTTTTCTTCTGTCACTTTTCTTTGTAATTCTTCATACATCCCTAGTACCTCTACATTTCTAGTAACTTATCAAAAAGCCATCCGTAGATGACTTTCTATCTTATTCTGTTTTTGATGGAGTTTTTCCTGCTGCAATCGCATCTGCTTCTGTCATCTCAACAACGTTGGCTTTATTCGTTTTTGAAGGCATTCTATCTTTATTATACCAATAAACTTTCGCATTCCCATGGTTTGCAACATAGACAATTCTATCTTGCTGTTGGGCTTTAGTCTCAGCTTCACGCACAGCTCTTTTTTCTTCCTCCTTTTGAGAAATTGAAGACTCAATTGTACCTATTCTATCAAGCAACTCTGTCTTTTTATCATTATTTTCAATCTGATTAACTGTCTCTTTAGCAGACTTCACTTGACTCGCATCTTGACTTTCTTCCAATTGTTTGACTAAGGTTTCACCTTTTTCTTGCATCTCCTTTGCAGCTTTTTCTTTGGCAATTCTCTCTTCTTCCGCTTTTTCTTTAGCCTTTTTCTCTTCTTCGATTCGTTTTGCTTCCTCTATACTAGATGAAGTATCCGTAGTTGAAGCTGTCGAAGTAGTAGATGTCGCAGTCTGCTTAGTTTCTGATTGAGAAGATGAAATTTTCTTTGTAACTGTTGGAGTTTGGAGAGATGCTATAACAAAACTAACAACAAAAACTCCTATCATTAAATTTCTTTTTCGAATATCTGGCGATTTCTTTACAAAATACCAAATACCAACTCCGCTCAAAACAAGATAGAGAGTAGGCAAAGCAATCAATAAAATGATTCCCAATAAAACTAGACCAATTTTGATAAAGAGCATTCTTTTGGGGTCTTGATCTAGCCATTTTTTGATTCTATTCATATGATTCTCCTAAAATTTGTCTATCCTTTACTCTCCCAACTGGGAACTGTAGGCGATAATCTGATCAACTGTGTCAGACAAGAATTGGATGGTATCACGGAGTGGTTTATCTGTTGAAATATCAGCTCCAATAATCATGGCTGACTCAAGCGGTGTCTTACTACCACCTGATTTAAGAAGATTGAGCCAGTCTCTAGCTCCAGTTTCTGAATGTTTCAGATGGAGATAGCCAGCTGTCGAGATGACAAGACCAGCAGAGTAAGTGTAACTATACAAGCCCATGTAATAGTGAGCTTGTCGCATCCAAGTCAAGGCCGCATCGTCGTCAATTTCAATAGCATCTCCCCAGAAATCTGTCAAAACTTCTTTCATAATGCTGTTGAGCTTGCTTGCTCCAAAGGTCTCCCCTTCTTCAATCAGTGTATATACCTTACGCTGGAAGGCTGCTTCCAAGAGGTGGGTGATGAAATTATGGAAGTAGGTATCTGTTAAGCGGTGGGCAAGAGCAAATCGTTTTTGACGTGGGTCATCAGACTGGTGTTCCAAATAATCACTGAGAAGCAATTCATTGAAGGTTGATGGAGCTTCGACATAGTAGGTCGACATGTGGGCGTTGAAATAGCTCTGGTGGTTGTCTGAAAAGATAAATTGACCAGAATGCCCAATCTCATGAATCAAGGTATAGACATCGCTCAAACGGCCTGTCCAGCTCATGAGGACATAAGGGTGCACGCGATATGGATCCGCCGCATAACCACCAGAATCCTTGCCACTATTGGCAGCGAAGTCCACCCAGCGCTCTTCTTGATAGCGAGCAACTTCCTGACAATATTCTTGTCCCAAAGGTTCTACTGACTTCATGACCAAATCATAGGCATCGTCAATGGTCACTTCAGGATTGAGGGCACTGTCCAAGTCCAATTTCCAGTCTGCAAAGGTCATCTTTTCAAGACCATTCACCTTGGCAACATGCTTGAGGTATCTCTGAGCGACTGGCGCAAATTCCTGCATAATGAGGTCAATCTGGCGGTCAAACATAGAACGGTCCACTTCTTGCTCAGCCAGAAGATAATCAAAGACTGAGTCGTAGCCCTTCATATCAGCCAAGAGTTTTTCCGACTTAACTTGAGCTAGATAGGCTGCTGCAGCTGTATTTTTGTGCTTACGAAGTCCCTCTGAGAAGGAACGGAAGGATTTTTCACGAACTTCAGCGTCCTCGTGGTTTTGGTAGAAATTTTCATAGGTCACAAAGCTGTTTTTGTAGGTTTTGCCATGGGCTTCAAAGTCAGCCATTTCAAAATCCCCAGCTCTCATCTTAGTATAAATGTCCTGTGGACTGTAGAAAACTTCACCGAGATTGGTCAAGGCCTTCTCCACATCTGCCCCAAGATAGTGGGCTTTTTTGATTTTGGCCTGACGAATAGCTGCCGTCAAGTGAGGCAATTCACCCAAACGGTCCAAGACTTCCTCGTCTGCTGCCACCAAGGCGTCGTCAAAGAAGGTCAAGGCTACACTGGCATCTGTTTCAAATTCCATTCCAGCTTGGGCGATATTGGCAAATTCTTCATTGCTATAGTCTGTCGTCTGAGGCATAAAGGCGTAATTACCAATATGACTCATCTGAATGTAAATTTGTTCCAATTCTGCAAAGGCCTTCTCGAAATCTTCAAAAGTATGAAGATTTCCCTTGTAATCACGGCTAAATTGGTTAATATCTTCGCGAGTCTTTTCGATTGCTCGCAAGAAATCCTCACGGTCTTGGTAAAGGGCGGTTAAATCCCAAAGTTCCTTTTCAGGAAATTCTGAACGGTGTTTTTGTTCCATTTTCTTCCTCTTATTTCTCTAATTCTAATAATACACTAAGGGCTGATAAGGCGTAAAGTGGTGCTGTTTCTGCTCTTAGAATGCGAGGACCAAGTCCTGCCAAAATGGCACCTTTAGCTTCAAAACTTTCAATTTCTGCAGGAGAGAGTCCACCTTCTGGTCCAAAGATAAAGAGTAGTTTAGCTTCTTTTTCAAGGCCAGCAACTGCTTGTAAGAGCGCAGCAGCTTCTCCCTCTTTTGCTGATTCTTCATAAGCCACCACAATTGAGTCGAACTGGTCAAACTGAGCTAGAAAATCTGCTTTTTTCTCGAAAAGCTGAATACTTGGAACGATATTACGTTTGCTTTGTTCTGCCGCTCCAAGGGCGATTTTTTCTAGTTTTTCAACCTTTTTACCCAACTTCTTACCATCCCACTTGGCAACGGACCAGTCTGCAGGAAAGGCCCAGATTTGGCTAGCACCCAGTTCGGTTACTTTTTGAGTGATGAACTCGAGCTTGTCCCCCTTGGGAAAGCCTGATGCGATGGTCACTTGGATGGGAAGTTCGACATTGTCAGCTAATTCTTGAACCAACTCAAACTGACGGTTTTCCACATCCAACACGTGCGCCAAACGCTTGATACCATCCTCAAAGACCAAGGTAACTTCATCATCTTCTTTCAGGCGCATGACCTGAAACATATGCTTGCTGGTTTCCTTGTCCTCGATAGTGACAGGAGAGATAGGACTGCCTTTGACAAAATACTGTTGCATGCTAGCCTCCAATCAAACCTGAAATATCCTTGGTCTTCTTAAAGACACAAGCATTCCATTCCCCTTGCATCATGTGGGTTTCAAGGAAAAATCCAGCTGACTCAGCCGACTCGCGCACCATGTCCCACTTGTCCTTGATAATGCCACTCATGATGAGATAACCTTCATCCTTGACCAAGCGATAAGCATCATCCGTCAGATGAATGAGAATATCTGCTAAGATATTAGCCACAATCACATCTGCCTCAATCTCCACACCCTTGAGCAAATCACCTACCGCTACATGGATGTTTTCCATACCAGGGTTGAGCTCAATATTTTCCTGAGCCACACGAACCGCCACGTCATCGAGGTCATAGGCGAAGATTTCTTTAGCTCCTAGTAGTGAGCTAGCGATAGAAAGGACACCTGAACCAGTACCCACATCTAGCACCGTTTCGCCACCACGAAGAACCTGCTCCAAGGCAAAGAGGCTCATCTTGGTCGTCGGATGGGTTCCTGTCCCGAAGGCCATACCAGGATCTAGCTTGATAATCTTTTCTCCTGCAGTCGCCTCATAGTCCGTCCAAGACGGCACGATGGTCAAGTCATGAGTGATGCGAGCTGGCTCGTAATATTTCTTCCAGTTGTCTGCCCAGTCTTCCTCAGCCAAGGCAGTCGTCCCCATCTTGACTTCTCCTAAGTCCATAAAATCTGTTAATTCTAGGAGACGAGCCTGCAAGTCCGCCTCAACTACAGCTACATCAACGGTATCAGGATAGTAGGCTGTCACCACGATTTCTTCTTGTTGTTCAACCTCTGGGAAAATCTCACCAAAGCGGTCCGCATTTCCCACATAGTCCATACTGTCCTCGATCGCAACACCTTGCGCTCCCAGCTCAATCAGAAGGTTAGAGACCAGCTCCTCTCCCTCACGCTTAACTGTAACTTTTAATTCTTGCCATGTTTCCATAATTAAGATACCAAGCCCGTAAAACACAAAGCCAAAATAGGAAACTCTCTGAAGACGCTTGTGTCTAAGAGAAGTTTATCTTTTTGGCACAGTGTTTAGGGCGGGTTCAGTTTAGAAATGTAACCGAACCATCCTTTCTATTTGTCAATCAATTTTTTCATGTAAACCATATCCATACCTTCTTTTTCAGGCTCGATATGAGTTTGACGGTAGCCATTCTTCTCGTAGAAAGCAACCATCCCTGCATCTTGAAAAACCGTGCATAAATCCCACTGTTTAATCGTCGGAAATTCCTTTTCCAACAATCTGAGTCCTTCCGAACCATAACCCTTTCCTTGATACTGGGGCAAAATCGCTGCCGTTCCCAACCAAGCCTCCGTCAACTCTTCATTGGTCTGAACTCGTAAAAATCCGATATTTTCTCCCTTTTCTTTCACAAAGTAGTAATAGCTATTGGGACGCTCAACCAATTTCCACTTGATTCGTTCACGATCCTCGAGATAAGGATCATACTCATCTTGATATTTTTCATAGACAGCCTTAAAGCTAGCTCTTTGAATTGCAATTACGGTTTCTAAATCCTCTGCTCCCGCTCGGACAATCTGATTCATACTAATACCTCCAAACACACACCTCTCTCAACTGACTTTCTATGCTCTTCCACACGCTGTTTTACTGACCCTCAAATTCCTCAATTACATCTGTATAGTGTTCTTTCATTGCGCTATGAATCTGCTGTTTAAAAATACCAAACATAAGATAATAAACAAATAGAACAATTCCTGCAAACAGTATCAAAAATAAAAAATATACTGAAAGGGGCAGTACGAGATCTCTACCACTCAGTAAGGGTATAACAAGCATTAATACCCAAATAACAGCCGTAGAAATCCCAGCTACTTTAATGCCACTTTCTCTCTGCTTCTTTAACTTTAAATATTCTATATAAATGAATGTAGCTTCTTCCCTAGAGTATTGTCCAGCTTTTAGTTTGCGTTTAACTTCCTTATTTAGTGTCGTTGTTGCAATTGCAAAAATCATTTTACTTCCTCCAAATAATCCCTCACTCTATCCTGCAACTGGGGTACAACCCTATCTGAGCCAAGAAACTCCTCAACGCTCATCAGTCTATATCCCTGTCCCTCATCGCCAAAGACAATACTATCAAACTGTTCCTGCCTTAACTTACCAACTAGAAAGACGGATTCTTTTCCCTCAAAAAGCATACTTGGGTAAACCTTACTCCAAAGCAGACAATCCTCAGTCAGATGAATGCCTAGTTCTTCATAAACTTCACGCGCCGCGCACTCAAAAGGACTTTCATCACCCTCTCGTCCGCCACCTGGCAATTCCCAGGTATTAGGGTATGGAATGTTTGATTTGTCATCACGTAAGATAGTTAAGAACTTATCACCACAAAAGAGGGCAATTTTGCAACCTGTAAAATCAAAAATCTCTATTTCCATGTCAGACTCCTAGTATCTCGGATAAGGGTAAAATTCTCCTTCTTCCAAGCCTGCTTTCCCTTCTTCAAAGACTTCTTGGTTCCATTCCATGACAAATTCTTCTGCTTCTGGATCTTCCAAAAAGTCCATGAGCGCATCCAGCCCAACCTCAGCAGTGTCTTTGAGGAATAGTGCAAAATAGTTTAAAAATTCACGAGAAAATCCTTTCTTTGGTAGGTAAGGGATGACAGTCAAATAGTCTTCCTCATTGACGGTTGATTTAGCAGGATTGTAAAAAAGGACCGCTTCTTCAAAGAGGATATCGTCTGATGACACCTCTCCATCCTCGTCCAGCATCTCTACTCCTGTAGCGTTTTGCGCCTCTAATAGAAAACTCACTTCAACTGCGTGATTGCGCTTGTCCCAGCTAATCTCAAAGTCAAAGGGAAAGTTCTTGTCCAATTCTTCCTCTAAAACATCTAAAAATCCGTATGTTGCCATTTTGTCCTCTTTCTATGTGACTCTTCAATCGCCCCGAATACTCGGAAATATGCTAAAATAGATACTACCATCTTACCACATATACATCAGAAAATCCATGTTAGAAAGGACTGCTATGACAGACAATCTCGCGCTTCGCATGCGCCCCAAAACCATCGACCAAGTCATCGGTCAGGAGCATCTGATCGGACCTGGAAAAATCATCCGCCGCATGGTGGAAGCCAACCGCCTGTCCTCCATGATTCTATACGGACCTCCGGGTATCGGAAAAACCAGTATTGCCTCTGCCATCGCTGGAACGACCAAGTATGCCTTTCGAACCTTCAATGCCACTGTTGATAGCAAAAAACGTCTTCAAGAAATAGCGGAAGAGGCTAAATTCTCAGGTGGATTAGTCCTGTTACTAGACGAGATTCATCGTCTGGATAAGACCAAGCAAGACTTCCTCTTACCTCTCTTGGAAAGTGGACTGGTTATCATGATTGGGGCGACGACTGAAAATCCCTTCTTTTCTGTCACTCCTGCCATTCGTAGCCGTGTTCAGATTTTTGAACTGGAACCTCTGTCTAACCAAGACGTCAAAGAAGCGATTCAGATCGCTCTCACTAATCCTAAACGAGGTTTTGACTTCCCAGTTGAGTTGGATGATGAGGCCCTTGATTTTATCGCAACATCTACTAATGGTGACCTCCGTTCTGCCTTTAATTCACTAGATTTGGCTGTTCTCTCTACTCCCGAAAATGACAAGGGCACCCGCCATATCACTCTTGATATCATGGAAAATAGCCTGCAACAAAGCTACATTACTATGGACAAGGATGGGGATGGTCACTACGATGTGCTCTCAGCCCTGCAAAAATCCATCCGCGGCTCGGATGTGGATGCCAGTCTCCACTACGCAGCCCGCTTGATTGAAGCTGGGGATCTGCCTAGTCTCGCTCGTCGCTTGACTGTTATCGCTTATGAAGATATTGGTCTGGCCAATCCTGAGGCCCAGATTCATACCGTGACTGCTCTAGATGCCGCTCAAAAGATTGGTTTCCCAGAAGCTCGCATCCTCATTGCTAATGTCGTCATTGATTTGGCCCTTTCTCCCAAGTCTAACTCAGCCTATGTGGCTATGGATAAGGCTATTGCCGACCTCAAAACTTCTGGTCACCTACCAATCCCTCGTCACTTACGAGATGGACATTATAGTGGTAGCAAGGAATTGGGGAACGCCCAAGATTATCTCTATCCACACAACTATCCTGGACACTGGGTCAAGCAAGACTATTTGCCAGAAAAAATCCAAAACCACCACTATTTTACTCCAGAAGATACCGGCAAATACGAACGAGCCTTAGCCCAACGCAAGGAAACCATTGAGAAATTAAGAAACTTGTGAAATCCTTTTCAAAAAAAATAAATTTTTCTCTTGAAATTTTTTTAAAAAGTGGTATCATATAAATATAGAAACGCTGTGGTGTACGACTTCACACTTAAGTGTTGACCGACTATTTTTTGTATTATTAGGGAAACAAAAGTCTTCTAACAGCATGTAGGCCGTCTCACACGGAAACAGCTTCAGTTAGAGCGAGTTGCCCACCTGCTTAATTGCGCGGGTTCAATACAAACCGTGAAGTTTCGGCACCAATACAGCTTTTTCTTTGCCTCCTTAGCTCAGTTGGTAGAGCAGTAGACTCTTAATCTATGGGTCGCAGGTTCGAGCCCTGCAGGGGGCATCTAATACAACAGGAAAAGCCTTGAAAATGAACTGCACCCCAAAAGTTAGACAGAAAAAATCTAACTTTTGGGGTGTTTTATTATGAAATTGAGTTATGAAGA
>NZ_JBJUSE010000021.1:0-13224 GCF_046098135.1 Streptococcus sp. ST16
TCTTCATAACTCAATTTCATAATAAAACACCCCAAAAGTTAGATTTTTTCTGTCTAACTTTTGGGGTGCAGTTCATTTTGCGAGGCTCTCCTATTTATAAGCTAAAGCACGTTTAAAGGTTTTCCAGATTCCCAAATCATCCGTTTGAAGGACTAGACTAGCATACATGCGTCCGATAAAGGCTGTTGCAGTTATTGCAAAAACAACCGTTATGGCAAGTGAAATCCAAGCTTCTAGACCACTTGCATACCCATTTATAGCTCGAAATGGCATAAAGAAGGTCGAGATGAAAGGAATATAGGAACCAATTTTCAGAACTAAATTGTCCCCTGCAGCACCTAGAGCGGTCACTCCAACGAATCCTGCGATAATCAAGATCATCAGTGGCGACAAGGCTTTCCCTGAATCCTCAGGACGAGAAACCATAGAACCTAGGAAGGCTGCCAAAACAACATACATAAAGAGACTAACCAAGACAAACAATAAGGTATTGAGCGAGAAGGCATCTCCTAGATGATTTAAAATACCAGATTGAGCCAAGATTGGTAGGTCTTTAAAGAGCAGAATCGCAGCCAGACCACCCACGACGTAAATCCCAATATGAGTCAAAATCACAAGAAGCAGAGCCAGCATGCGAGCATAGAAATAATGACTAGCTCGGATACTAGAGAAGACCACTTCCATGATTTTGGTTCCTTTCTCGCTAGCCACTTCCTGAGCAGTAACACTAGCATAGGTAATCAAAATCATATAAAGGAAGAAACCAAGCCCTGCGGCCGCAATGGTTTGGACAATTTTTTTGTTTTCCTTAGATTCATCAATCTTCTCAGTAAAGTCAACGGTTTGACTCAGGCGCTTTTCCTGTTCTTGGGACAAATTAGCCGCCGAGCGATTGAGTTGGTATTGCAGTTCGTTGAGCTTATTTGTTACAGCCAGCTTGATGCCACTTTCAAGAGAAGTTTCACCGTGATAGACGGCCTTGAGGACACTGTCCTCTTGGTCAATGGTTAGGTAACCCTTGATTTTCTCATCCTTGATAGCAGCCTGGGCACTAGCTTCATCCTTGTAATCAAAGTTGACACCATTGGTACCCTTGAGTCCCTCAGCTACAGATGGCACTGTTGTTACTACCGCTACCTTGCTATTTTTAGCCATCGAAGAATTTTGGAGATAGCCGATTCCTACAGATAAGGCTAAAAAGAGGAACGGCGAAATCACCATGAAGAAGAAACTCCACGACTTGACATGCCGAAGATAGGTTTCCTTCATTACAACCCACATATTTCTCATACTTCCACCCCTGATTCTAGTTTAAAGATTTCATCGATTGTTGGAGCTTGTTGGTCAAAGGTCGCGATATATTGACCTTGAGTGAGGATGGGGAAGAGTTCCCTTCCAGCGTCCTCATCATCTAGGATTAATTTCCAACTGCCTTGCTTAGTCAAGCTCACCTGTTTGACGTGAGGAAGTTTTTCCAGTTCTTCCTTGCTTTGTTCACTTGAAACAAAAAGACGTGTTTTCCCATATTGATTACGGACATCCTGAACAGGTCCATGCAAGACCACACGCCCATCTCGAATCATCAGAATATCATCGCAAAGTTCCTCAACATTGGTCATGACATGGTCAGAAAAGATAATGATTGCACCACGCTCTTTCTCTTTCAAGATGACCTGTTTGAGCAACTCGGTATTGACTGGGTCCAAACCACTAAAAGGCTCATCCAGGATAATCAAGTCTGGCTCATGGATCAGGGTGATAATGAGCTGAATTTTCTGCTGATTCCCTTTGGAGAGACTCTTGATTTTATCAGTCAATTTGCCCTTCACTTCTAATTTTTCCATCCATTGAGGGAGTTTTTCCTTGACTTCCTTAGCATCCATGCCCTTTAGAGTCGCCAAGTAGCGAACTTGTTCAAGGACTGTCAGCTTGGGCATGAGGCTGCACTCCTCAGGCAGATAGCCAATCCGAGCGTAGGTTTCCTGACGAATCTCCTGCCCATCCAGACTGATTTCTCCTTGATAGTCCAAAAATTTCAACATACTGTGGAAAATCGTTGTTTTCCCAGCACCATTTTTCCCGACCAGTCCCAAAATTCGTCCTGGACTTGCCTGAAAATCGACACCAAACAAGACTTGCTTGGAACCGAAACTTTTCTCTAGATTTCTTACTTCTAGCATCTTCCACCTCCGAGATATGTTGCACTTATTATACTCCTTTTTGATAGCATTTACAACGTTTTATGTCCATTTTTATCGATATTATTTATAGTAAAAATCTACCAAATCTAAGGTTTTTAAGCGCTCTAGTAATAGGTTTAGTATAGCTCATTAAAAATTGGATAGGGTGTCTTTCTCCTCAACTGTCGCTTTTCTCTTCTGAACTGTTCTCTTAAAACTAAAAATCCACCCCGAAGGATGGATTGATGAGTTAACGTACTTCTGCATTCACTTTTTCTTCGAGTGATGCTTGGATTTTTTCCATGTAGCGTGCGACTTCCTCGTCCGTCAAGCTGTCTTCTGGATTTTGGAAGGTCAAGCTATAGGCCATTGACTTCATACCAAGTCCTAATTTTTCACCTGAGAAGACGTCAAAGAGTTTGATATCTGTCAAACGTTTCACGCCTGCAGCTTGGATAGCATCTACAACTTCTTGGTGAGTGACTTCTGCCTTGAGAAGTAGAGCAATATCACGACTAACAGCTGGGAATTTGGTAATTTCCACAAATGGAGCAGCAGGTTGAAGCGCAGCTTCGATGGCTGAAAGGTTAAGCTCGGCTACATACGTTTCTGGAATATCATAGGCCTTCGCAGTGACTGGATGCACTTGGCCAAGGAAACCAAGAACTTGGTCACCGAGCGAAATCACGGCTGTACGTCCTGGATGGAGGCTTGCCATCTCAGCTGTTGCTGTATAAGTCACTTCAAGTCCCAAGCGAGCAAAAAGCGCTTCAAGGATTCCCTTAGCATAGAAGAAATCAACTGGAACTGCTGCCGTTTGGAAGTCTTTTTCAGCAACCAAGCCTGTCAAGGCAAAGGCAAAGCTGTTGATTTCGTTTGGTAGGTCTTCTTTTGGATTGCCTGTTTGTTCAAAGACTTTTCCAATCTCGTAAAGTGCCAAGTTTTTATTCTTACGAGCCACGTTGTAGGCAACCGTATCAAGGATACCTGAGACCATATTTTGACGGAGAACGGAGCGATCCACTGTCATTGGCCACATGAGTTCTGTAAGGTTACTTGGCTGAGCCGTAAACTCAACTGCTTTTTCAGGAGTTGTTAGAGCATAGGTGATAATTTCTGTCAAACCTGCTCCTTCAGCAATGGTACGAACTTGACGGCGGAGTTTTTGTGTGGCTGTCAATTCACCAGCTGTCCCATCGTCTTTTGGAAGGCTGGTTGGCAAGCGGTCATAACCATAGATACGAGCGATTTCTTCAAAGAGGTCCGCTTCGATGGCGATATCCCAACGACGACGTGGAACGCTAACGGTAAAGCTGTCTTCATTTCCAGAAAGACCAAAGCCAAGACGACGGAAGACATCTTCGACATCATCGTATGAAAGTTCTGTTCCAAGGACACGGTTGACATCGGCAAGAGTTGAAGATACTTCTACATCTGAAGTGTCAAGCTCACCCGCTGAAACGATGCCCTTACGCACCGTCGCACCTGCAAGTTCTGCAATCATGCTAGCTGCAGCATCCAAGGCCTCATCGACTGTTGCCACATTGATCCCTTTTTCAAAACGAGAAGATGATTCCGAACGAAGGTTAAGGCGTCCGCTAGTCTTACGAATGGATGTGCCATTGAAAACAGCAGCTTCTAACACAACACGACTAGATTTTTCAGAAATTTCTGTAGCCTCTCCACCCATGACACCTGCAAGGGCGACTGGTTTGTCAGCGACAGTAATCACTAAATCATTTGTTTCCAACTCACGTTCTTCACCGTCCAAGGTTACTAATTTTTCACCAGCACGCGCTTCACGCACACGGATGTCATTTCCTTCAAAGGTATCCAAGTCAAAGGCATGCATCGGTTGACCAAAGTAGAGCAGGATGTAGTTTGTCACGTCCACAACGTTATTGATAGGACGGATGCCTTCGTTCATGAGAAGGTTTTGCAACCACTGTGGACTTGGTGCGATAGTCACATTGTCCAAGATACGAGCTGCATAATAAGGTGCCTTGTCTGTGTCAATGCTGACAGAAAGAGCATCTGCTGCAGCTTGGTCTGTTTCTGAAAGAGCAAATTCTTTAAAGTTGACTGCCTTGTCATAGATAGCCGCCACTTCATGAGCCACCCCACGCATAGAAAGGGCGTCCGCACGGTTTGGAGTAATGGAAAGTTCGATGATTTCATCATCCAAGTCTAGGTAAGAAAAGACTTCCTCACCTGGGACAGCATCTTCTGGCAAGATTTGGATGCCATCTGCGAATTCCTTTGGTACAACGGAGTCAGAAATACCCAATTCACCAAGTGAACAAATCATTCCAAGTGACTCAAGACCGCGGATTTTCCCTTTTTTGATCTTGTAGTTGTCAGCAATGCGAGCTCCTGGAAGAGCCACCATGACCTTGATGCCCGCACGCACATTGGGAGCACCACAGACGATTTGACGGGCTTCCTCTTCGCCAACATTAACCTGACAAACATGGAGGTGAGTTTCTGGCACATCTTCGCAAGACAAGACCTCACCGACGACAATTTTTGAGAGACCAGCAGCAGGTGATTCGACACCTTCTACCTCGATCCCTGTGGTTGACATTTTTTCAGCCAACTCTTGTGATGGCACATCAATGTCCACCAACTCTTTTAACCATTTATAAGATACAAGCATAATTTAGTTCCCCAGAATGACAGTTGTCCCTCTGGTTATTTCCTTTCCTATCATTTCAATAGAAGAATCATCTTCTTACCTTAATTTCTTTTTCAGTAACCAATCCGTATCTACTTTTTGACCAACCATAAAACGATGTTGGCTAAATTTTTCAAAACCATATCGATTATAAAATGCTTGAGCTTTTGTATTATGTTCCCAAACACCTAGCCAAGCCCAGGAAAAACCATTTTTTTCGGCAAGTTCCAGAGCGAATTCAAACAGTTGCTTACCAAGTCCAAATCCTTGGAATTTTTGTAGCACATAGAGGCGTTGAATTTCAAAAGCGTTCTCTAATTCTCTCTCAGTTTGAGCATTTCCCCAGTTGACTTTGAGAAAACCAGCTATCTCCTCTTCATGCATAATGAAATAGGTTTCGGAGTCAGGATTTTCCAACTCAGTTGACAAAACTCTCAGACTATAAGCCTCTTCAAAGTATTCCTGTAACTGCTCTTCCGTATTATCATGCGCAAATGTTTCACGAAAGGTTTGTTTGGCAATTTTAGCCAACACCTCAACATCTGCCATTTCTACTTTTCTAATCATTATTTAAACTGTTCTGAGAAGCGGACATCTCCTTGGTAGAATCCACGGATATCGTTGATTCCGTAACGGAGCATAGCTACACGCTCTTGTCCAAGACCAAAGGCAAATCCAGAGTAAACAGTCGCATCGATTCCACTCATTTCAAGGACACGTGGGTGAACCATACCGGCTCCCATAATCTCAATCCAACCTGTTTTCTTACATACGTTACAGCCTTCTCCACCACACTTGAAGCAAGAAACATCCACCTCAACAGATGGCTCTGTGAATGGGAAATAAGATGGGCGCAGACGAATTTGACGCTCTTCACCAAACATCTTTTGGACAATCAACTGAAGGGTTCCTTGAAGATCTGCCATGGAGATGTTTTTCCCAACAACCAATCCTTCGATTTGGTGGAACTGGTGACTGTGGGTCGCATCGTCCGTATCACGACGGAACACACGCCCTGGTGAGATCATTTTCAAAGGACCTTTAGAGAAATCATGGGCATCCATAGCACGCGCCTGAACTGGAGACGTGTGGGTACGAAGCAAGATTTCTTCTGTGATGTAGAAAGTATCCTGCATATCACGTGCTGGGTGGTCTTTGGGAAGATTCATACGTTCAAAGTTATAGTAGTCTTGCTCCACTTCAAAACCATCCACGACTTGGTAACCCATCCCGATGAAAATATCTTCGATTTCTTCACTGGTTTGTGTAAGAACATGACGGTGACCAACCGCAACAGGACGACCTGGAAGTGTCACATCGATACTCTCGCTAGCCAGTTGAGCTGCGACTTTCTTTTCTTCCAAGAGTTTCGCTGTTTCCTCAAAGGCTGCTGTCAAGACATCACGAGCTTCATTGACGTGTTTCCCGATGACAGGGCGCATTTCAGCCGATACATCCTTCATCCCTTTAAGGATTTCAGTCAGTGAACCTTTTTTCCCAAGGACAGAGACACGCAATTCTTGCATCTCTTTTTCATTTTCAGCAGTAATCTGCTTCAAGCTAGCCAGCGTTTCTTCGCGAAGCGCTTTTAATTGTTCTTCAATAGTTGACATAATTCCTCCATCAGTCGCTCGTAGAGAAAAAGAAAACCACATGCCAAAAACTCCACTCGGAGCGTTGACACGCGGTACCATCCGTTTCATCTGACAAGTCAGACCTTCATTTCTAAATCCATGCGCAAGTGAATTCACTCAGCTTTCATATAGAGAGCTTGCAGTCATGGCTCTCCTCCCTGATATACTTCCCTTGAGTTACTAGTCTTGCGGATTCCTATTCAATTACTACATAGTTTATCAGATTTTTAGTTAAAAAACAAGTTAGACCAGACTAATTTCAATATAAAAAGGAACAAGACGCAATGCACTACCTATTTGTAAGATCTGTTTCATCCGCTTTCCTTTTCAATAAAAGAGTTGCTGCTTGATTAAAACCATCGCACCAGTTATGCCATTTTGCTTCATACTCATCTTGAGCTAAGATACAGTCTTTTAAATCCAAAACAGAGTAAATCTTTCTTTCCTCGCAAGCTTGCGCATAGAGATAATACAGTTCATCGCCACCCTCTCTATCCCACTCAGCAGAAATCATATTCCTACCCGCCAATAAAGCCTGATAAACCCTGTGATGGCCATCTGTAATTAACAAGCAATCTCCGAACGCAAGAATACTGATTGGAGCAACATTGATTATTTCTGCCGACTGATAAAGTGTCTGGATGCCTTCTAGTTTCTTTTCTGATAAGTATAGTTGAGTCGGATGGAGAGCTTTTATGTTGACTTTCATTTCTTCCTCCTCAAGGGAATTCGATATTTACTTCTGCTTACCTTTAAATCGCCATTGGAAGCGAAGCTTGTCATAGAAGGGAAACTCGATAAACAGGACTCCCAAGCCCACAAAGAGACTGGCAAGGACGTCTGATGGGTAGTGAACTCCCAGATAGACCCTTGAGACCAACACACTGACTAGGTAGAGGCCAAGGACGATTTGCACGATTTTTCTCCAGACTGGATTTTTCATCCGTTGACTGAGAATGACAATCAGAGTACCTACCATCAAGGTTACAGCCAAAGAATGGCCGCTTGGGAAGGAAAATCCCTTCTCCTCAACTAGGTGTAAGATAGCTGGTCGTGGGCGCTGGTAGATGTTTTTAAAGGTCACGATTAAAAGACCTGCCAAGGCCAGATTCCCCAGCATGAAGTAGCTTTCTATCTTCCACTGCTTACGATAAAAGACAAAGGCTGCAATGGCAACCCAGGTGATAATCACTGGAATATCAATCAAATGCGTAAGTGCACGGAATAAAACTGTTAAATAATCTGGCAAATCCCCACGAATGGCAGTTTGAATCGGTTGGTCAAAACCGACCAGCGTTTCAGGGTAAAACTTGACCATATAGCCAAGAAGGACGAAAAGCAAAAGGGCAAAAGAGCCCTTCATTAAAAATGTTTGTTTATCTTTCATAGTGTTTTAAGGTTGGTTTCAAAAGGACGTATAACAACCAGAATGAAATGGCAAAGATTACACCCTCAATCAAGTTAAAAGGCAATACCATAGTCATGAGGTAGTTGGAAAGTCCCATAATTTTTCCAATATCAAAGTTGGCAAACTTCGCGTACAAAGGAACAGCATAGACATAGTTGAGAACCAACATAGCAGCAGTCAATCCAATAGTTCCCGCTAGAGATGCTAGTAGAAAACGAAGAGTACTGCGCTCCTTTTTCCATATCAAACCAAAAGCGATCACAAAAACTCCCAAGGCTACAATATTCATTGGCAACCCAATGTAAGTATTCACTCCCTGGCTATTGAGAAGCAACTTCAAGAGTGATCGCAGCAAAAGGATCCCTAGAGCAGCAGGCAAGTCCATCACCACCAAGCCCACAAGGACTGGCAAGATACTAAACTCGATCTTGAGGAAGGTCGCCGCTGGCAAGAGCGGAAAGTCAAAGTACATCAGCACAAATGAAATGGCTGATAAAATCGCAATGGTCGAAAGTCGACGTGTGTTTGTCATAACAGGTTCCTCCAATTTTCTATAAAATCAGAAGAAGTTGGAAAGGATCCCTCTATCTATTCTCACTTTTTATATCCCAAAAGCTCCCTCTCACTCTTTTGAGCAAGCGGTTGCAATTCATCTATAAACTCATCAGAACAGACAAAGCCATTCTTTCGTCTTCTCCCATCCAGACTATACTGTCGGTTGTGGAATCGCACCACATCAGCTTGCGCTCGCGGACTTATTTGGCTAAGATATTTTAGATTTATCTAGGCGTCGCAGTCGAAGATAATACTTAAAGTATATCGAGACAAGACAACGACGAGAAAGCTAAAATAGATAGTCAAATTCACCGCCGGTCGGGAATTGCACCCAGCCCTGAAGACCCTTTAATCATAACAAAAAACGCTTGCAAGTGCAAGCATTTTGATTATTTCAATTTATCTGCTTCATAGGTGTGAACGAGTTCAAGACCTGCAAAGTTCTGCTGACGGAGCGCTTCATAGACAATCATGCAGACGGTATTAGACACATTGAGACTGCGGACGTGTTCATCGTTCATAGGAATACGGAGAGCTTTCTCAGGATGGTCTCGCATAAAGTCCTCTGGCAAGCCCTTGTCTTCACGTCCAAAGAGAAAATAATGGTCTTCGTCAGTCGATAAATCTGCCTCAGAGTACACCTTTTCCGCGAATTTCGAAATCAGATAGAGTTTCCCCTTCATCTGAGATATGAAATCTTCCAAACTCTCGTAAAAATAAATCTCTAACTTATCCCAGTAATCCAAACCTGCTCGCTTCATCTTGCGGTCGTCAATAGGAAAACCCATTGGTTTGATGATGTGGAGGGGGGAATTGGTCGCAGCGCAGGTACGCGCGATATTGCCTGTATTTTGTGGAATCTGAGGTTCAAATAATACAATGTGATTTGTCATGACTGGCTTCCTTTTACCATTGCAAAAAAATAGCCACACTGCCCGGAGTCAAGCTCAGCAAACAGCGTGGTTAAGGCATCGTTAACTTACCTCACAACAGGTTTGAAGTAAATCAGCGAAACTACTTTCTTAGTATAACACTTTCAGAATCAAAGTCAATAGAAACGACTTGATTTTTTTACTTTTTTTAATGATATTTTCATGTTTGGTCATTCCATTTCTGAAAAGGGATAGCAAAAGAGTAAAATCACTTCAAATCAGAGACGTTGTTATAGAAGTTAAGCATATTTATCTTCAAAAACTTGAAAAAGCCCTTTATCCCCCTAAAAATCGCCTTGGCAAGTGCATTTTTTGCGAAAAAAGGGTATGATAGTTACATCATGAAAAAGTAGGGTTTTTATATGAAAATTGTCCTTGTTGGTGGAGGGAAAGTCGGTTTTGCCCTCTGTCGTTCACTGGTTGCAGAAAAACACGACGTTGTCCTCATCGAACAAGATGAGGCTGTTCTCAATCATATTGTCAGTCGCTTTGATATCATGGGACTCCTTGGAAATGGAGCAGACTTTGCTATCTTAGAGCAAGCCGGCGTTCAGGAGTGTGATATCTTTATCGCTCTAACGGAACACGATGAAGTGAATATGATTTCAGCAGTACTTGCTAAAAAAATGGGCGCTAAAGAAACCATCGTTCGAGTGCGAAATCCTGAATACTCCAATGCCTATTTCAAAGAGAAAAATATTCTTGGATTCTCACTTATCGTTAACCCAGAACTCCTAGCCGCCCGTGCTATCTCAAATATCATTGATTTTCCAAACGCACTCTCAGTTGAGCGGTTCTCAGGGGGACGGGTCAACCTAATGGAGTTTGTTGTCAAAGATTCCAGTGGTCTCTGTCAAATGCCAATCTCCGATTTTCGTAAAAAATTTGGCAATATCATTGTCTGCGCTATGGAACGAGACCATCAACTTATGATTCCGAGCGGTGATATCACCATTCAGGACAGAGATAGAATTTTTGTTACTGGGAATCGTGTGGATATGATGCTCTTCCATAACTATTTCAAATCACGTACAGTGAAAAGCTTGCTCATCGTTGGTGCTGGAAAAATTGCTTATTACCTACTTGGCATTTTAAAAGATAGCCGTATTGACACTAAAGTTATCGAGATTAATCCTGAGAGAGCTCGTCTCTTCAGTGAAAAATTTCCAAATCTCTATATCGTACAGGGAGATGGAACTGCCAAAGATATCTTGCTTGAGGAAAGTGCTCCCAACTATGATGCAGTTGCAACTTTGACTGGGGTTGATGAGGAAAACATCATTACCTCTATGTTCTTAGACCGTGTTGGTGTCCATAAGAATATCACCAAGGTGAATCGAACTAGCCTTTTAGAGATTATCCATGCACCTGATTTTTCAAGTATCATCACACCCAAAAGTATTGCAGTGGATACCATTATGCACTTTATCCGTGGTCGAGTAAACGCTCAATACTCAGACCTTCAAGCCATGCACCATCTAGCAAACGGTCAAATTGAAACTCTTCAATTCCAAATCAAGGAAGCTAATAAAATGACTGCCAAACCTCTTTCACATCTGAAATTGAAGAAAGGGGTTCTCATCGCAGCCATTATCCGAAAAGGAAAAACAATCTTCCCTACTGGAGAGGACAGACTTGAGGTAGGAGATCAGTTACTCGTGACGACCTTACTACCAAATATCACCAAGATTTATGATCTGATTGAGAGGTAAAAGATGAATAAAAGTATGATTCGTTACCTCCTCTCAAAACTTCTCTTGATTGAGGCGGTTCTCCTCCTAGTGCCCGTTAGCGTAGCAACCTATTATCAAGAATCCAGCCAAGTATTTACAGCTCTCTTTACAACAATTGGGATTTTGATACTTCTTGGTAGCTTGGGAATTTTACGGAAACCCAAAAATCAGCGAATTTATACTAAGGAGGGGGTCTTAATCGTCGCCCTCTGTTGGATTCTATGGTCTTTCTTTGGAGCGCTTCCCTTTGTCTTTTCAGGACAGATCCCAAGTGTCATCGATGCCTTCTTTGAAATCAGTTCTGGTTTTACAACTACAGGAGCAACCATTCTGACAGATGTCTCCGTTCTCAGCCGTTCCCTCCTCTTCTGGCGAAGTTTTACTCACTTGATTGGAGGGATGGGGGTACTCGTCTTCGCGCTTGCCATTATGGACAATGCCAAGAATAGTCACTTAGAGGTGATGAAGGCTGAGGTCCCTGGGCCTGTCTTTGGCAAGGTTGTATCCAAACTGAAAAATACTGCCCAGATTCTCTATCTGCTTTATTTAGGGCTCTTCTCACTTTTTGTAGTCATCTACTATCTAGCTGGCATGCCCCTATTTGATAGCTTTGTCATCGCTATGGGAACGGCAGGAACCGGAGGCTTCACCGTCTATAACGACGGAATTGCCCACTACGGCAGCTCACTCATCACCTATCTCGTCAGTATCGGAGTTCTGGTTTTCGGGGTTAACTTTAATCTCTACTACTACCTCATGCTCCGTCGGGTTAAGGCTTTCTTTGGTGATGAAGAACTTCGCACGTATGTAATCATTGTCCTAGTTTCTACCGGCTTGATTACTCTCAATACGCTCCACCTCTACCAAGGTGTCTCTAAGAGCTTTGAAATGGCCCTCTTTCAGGTTTCCAATATCATTACAACAACTGGTTTTGGTTACGGAGATATTACCAACTGGCCCCTCTTCTCCCAATTTATACTCCTCTTCCTCATGGGAATCGGTGGCTCAGCTGGCTCAACCGCAGGTGGTCTCAAAGTTATCCGTGGACTCATCCTTACAAAAATTGCAAAAAATCAGATCTTGTCCATCTTATCTCCTCATCGCGTATTGACTCTACATGTCAATAAAACCGTGATTGATAAGGATACCCAGCACAAGGTCCTAAAATATTTTGTCATTTATGTGATGATTTTACTGTCACTTATCTTTATTGTCAGTCTAGATAACAATGATTTTCTAGTTGTTACCAGTGCTGTCTTCAGCTGTTTCAATAACATCGGACCTATTCTAGGTACAACTTCTAGTTTTGCTATCTTTAGTCCAATCTCTAAAATCCTTCTCTCATTTGCAATGATTGCAGGTCGTCTAGAGATTTATCCCATTTTGCTTCTCTTTATGAAACGTACCTGGTCCAAACGCTAATCACAATAAAGCTCCCCTTTTAGGCTCTTTGTCAACTGTAGTGGGTTGATGAAAAGTTACACCCTGGAGAGGACCAAATTGGTTCTCTCCTTTTTGATGTTCAAAGCAATGAGAATTCTAGTTTTAAAGTTGTCAAAGTTCCGGAAGCCAAAAGCATTTCGCTTGATGACTTTGATAAGGTTATTGGTAGCCTCTAGTTTTGCGTTTGAGTAGGGAAGTTCCAGTGCATTCATGATCTTGTCTTTATCTTTCGAAAAGGTCTTGAAAACAGTTTGAATAATAGGATTTACAGAAGAAATTGTTTCTTCAATAAGACTAAAGAAATGTTCCGTTTGTTTCTCTTGAAAATGAAAGAGTAGGAGTTGATAGAGATTATAGTGCTATCTAAGTTCTTGAGAGTATGAAAGCAGCTTTTCTAGAACCTCTTTATTGGTCAAGTGTGACCGAAAAGTTGGTCGATAAAATCGTTTATCACTGAGTTTACGGCTATCCTGTTGGATGAGTTTCCAGTAACGTTTCAGTGCTTTATATTCGTGCGATCTCCGATCAAACTGATTCATAATTTGTATGCGTACGCGATTCATTGCTCGACTGAGATGCTGGACAATATGAAAGCGGTCGAGAACGATTTTTGCATTTGGAAAAAGTTTTCTAGCAATATCGTAGTAGGGACTAAACATATCCAT
>NZ_JBJUSE010000022.1:0-9274 GCF_046098135.1 Streptococcus sp. ST16
GTAGCTCAGTTGGTAGAGCAATGGATTGAAGCTCCATGTGTCGGCGGTTCGATTCCGTCTCGCGCCATATCTTATTTATAACTTGGAAGGGTAGCGAAGAGGCTAAACGCGGCGGACTGTAAATCCGCTCCTTCGGGTTCGGGGGTTCGAATCCCTCCCCTTCCATTGCTTTAGTTACGGGCATAGTTTAAAGGTAGAACTAAGGTCTCCAAAACCTTCAGTGTGGGTTCAATTCCTACTGCCCGTGTTAATAAAATTATGGCGGGTGTGGTGAAGTGGTTAACACACCAGATTGTGGCTCTGGCATGCGTGGGTTCGATCCCCATCACTCGCCTATTTTATATTATTGGGGTATAGCCAAGCGGTAAGGCAAGGGACTTTGACTCCCTCATGCGTTGGTTCGAATCCAGCTACCCCAGTTACTATTTGCCGGCGTGGCGGAATTGGCAGACGCGCTGGACTCAAAATCCAGTGTCCGCAAGGACGTGCCGGTTCGACCCCGGCCGCCGGTATAGTATGAAAGACAAGGTTTTTAAGCCTTGTCTTTTTGATTTTTCTATTATCTTATATGGAGGTAGTTACTAAAAATTACTATTTTGGGCTTGACATAGATGAGAATTAGTAATATAATACAAGTATAAAAATAATGTCCTTTACACAATAAAAGGACATAAAAGAAAGAGGTCTACTATGATAGTAATAAATGCAGATAACATTTGTGATAGTGTTGTTAAAGACTGGGAAACTGATTTTGACGAATTAGATGCCCACGTTAATTTAAAACTTTCTAAAGATGATTTCTATCGAAAAGTTTATCCTGTTTTAGGGAATAAAACGATTAATAATTATCTTAGAGACGCCGTTAAAAACTTGACTGGAGAAAGTTCATATTATAGATATGCTACTTTTAAAAGGAGAGCTGAGATACTAATAAGTTATGGAAAAATTCAAAATCTTATTTTTGATAAACTTGACAATACTACAATTTTAAATGGTTTGTCTAAGGTTGGAAGTAATATTCCAAAGTCTGTAACTGATTTTATTGATAAAGAGAATACATTTGATAGCATTGCTTGGGGGGATTACTTATTAGAATGTGGTCAGGTTTTAGGAGCAATGGAGGCTGATGAGAATATGTTGTTTGCTTCATTGTGCTATTTACGTAACATTATAAGTTTTTATGGAGTTCTTCCGTTTCTAATAGAACTATCAAATGAAGATAATTGTATTTACTTCCATTGTGTTGATTTAAATAATTGCTTGAGCATATTTTTCGTGAGCCTGACTAACCCTCTTGCCTCGCATTTTATTGAATAAGCATTTAATAATTTAAAAGGATACTTAATGAGGTATCCTTTTTATATTAGTTCATCAAGTTTATCAGCTAAATCCTTTTGCTTACTTGGGTATAAGTGAGAATAGGTATCGATTGTGGTCGTTATAGAAGCGTGTCCTAGGCGTTCTTTAACCACTAGGTAATCTTCTCCATTATTGATTAAAAGAGAAGCATGTGAGTGTCTAAAATCGTGTATGCGTATCTTTTTTAATGTGTTATCACGTTCAAGGATTTTCTTATACTGTTTTTCAATAGCGTTCTTAGTAATGATGATTGGGCTATTTTGAAATACCTGTAGTGTAGTTATGTCATTTGAGAATTGTTGTAATTGTTTTGCTTGTTTCTTCTGCCAAGTTTCCAGCTCTTGACTTAATTTTTTATTGATGATGATTCTTCTAGTACCTGCCTTAGTCTTTGTTGTACTGATATGGCTGATACCTTTATTTACGTAAGTAGATTTAGTAACATGGATTGTATTACTAGTAAAATCTATGTCTTGCCAAGTGAGTGCGAGTGCTTCACCGAGCCGTAGTCCTGTAAAAAAGAGGACGGTGAACAATAATTTTATATTGTATTCATCACCCTCAAAGAGTTTTAAAAATTGTTGAAACTCTGCAATTGTCCAGAATTGCATTTTAGGCTTTTCGATTGGAAGTTTTTTAAGTAGTTTTACAGGATTATTTGAATAATAGCCTTTACGCAAACCTACATCAAATATCTTTTTAAGCAATATCATGATTTTGTTAATTGTATTTGTACTTAATGGCTTATCAGTATTTTGTGCTATTTTTTGACGGAGTTGTTCTCTAAATTGATAGATATCTTCATAGGTCAGTTTTCCAACATTATCCACGTTTATAAAATACTCTCTGATATGCTTGTTGTAGTTATTCTCTTGAGTATTGATATAGCTTATTTTTCTATTGTTTATGCTGTCTTCTTCTTTCAACATGTCATAAAGCATGGGAACAGTTATTTTTGCTCCGTAGAAGCGTTCTTTTAGCTCTACACTTCGTAGGTAGTGTTCTGCTTCGGTGGCTTCTTTCTTGGTCTTAAATCCTTTTCTAACAATTCTACGTTGCTTTAACGTGATGGGGTCAAAACCGTTGCTGATGTCAACTATCCATCTATTGTCTTTGTCTTTTCGTATTGCCATCTGTTACCCCCTAGTAAGTGGGATATTTTGAACATCAAACCCGAGTAGTTCAGTAGCTATAGTAGCAGGTATAGTTCCAATCCGTTTATTTTGATACACCCTAAATCCTCGTGCTACTAGAAGTTCTTTCCCTTGTCGGATAATGCGTTTTGAAGTTCCCTCAGAGAAACCAAGGGCAACTAGGTCATTCTTATTTACAGTTGCTATCATGTGACTTACTCCTTTGTATCTAGCTTTATCTTCTTGTAGGTAACGCGATTATCGAAATACTGTCCGTCCTTATAGACTTTACTAGTGTACTCCGTTTCATATAGGACAGTTGAGCTGTCATAGTCAAATGTTTCGTAGGTATAAAACTTATCTTCATCAGGTTTTTTCAAGTTGCGAGATGACAGATAGGCTTGTTTTCCAAAATTTTCTAATAACTCTTGTCCGATACCTTTTTCAAAATATTTTGTAACATATCGACCGCGGTTTTCTTTGCTGTCGACATCAACTTTATTTATCCGTACTGCTCCATGCCCCCAAAGTTTTAATAGTTGACTATGTGGGATATAGGGAACGCTGAAAAGTAGAATATGAGCGTGCCATGCTCCACGTTTTTGTTTTTCTAATACTGTAATATATTTTAATTGGCTTTTTTTAGTCTGAAATATGTGATAGTTAAAGCGTTTGATAAATGTTTTGAGTAAGTCTTTGAAGTGGTTTCTATCGCTGATATTTTCCTTAGTGGTCAATGTTAAAAAAGAAGTCGTATCATCAAAATTGCAATCTACTAAACGGAGTAAGTTCCACTTGGCTTCTAAGCGAGTTTTTTTCATACGTTCAAGACGTTGTTCTTGTTCTTCAGGTGTTAGTTCATCAAAAGTTCTTCGTTGAGTTTTTTCTTTGTTCTCGGTATTAGTATCGAATATAGACTTTCCTTTTGAAAATATTGGCTTTTCATATTCCCAAATTTCAATATAGGAAGAAGTACGAACTATCTTTTTATTATATGAGGATGAGGTCATAAAAAATAGTTCCTTTTAGGTTGGCTTTCGCCGAAAGATTGTCTATATAATAAATAAACTAGGAGGAGCAAAGCTCCTCCCTACTTCTATCATGTGATCCTAAGCACCGCTCCGCTAAACACACTTCCAGCTTGCCGACTGCTTGTCGGCAGTTTTGCTTAGGTACATGATGAGAAGTAGTTATTAAATTTGTGGTTTAGGTAATTGTTTTTACACACTATTTAATAGTGATAAGATTTTTTAATGGTATCATAGCAAAGAACAGGTATTTTTTTGCTATTCTTTACATCTCCATCAATAAAATAATGACTTTTACTATCATGGTAAATCTTACCTAGATAACTTTTATCTTTAGCTACTTCCCAAGAAGCAACATGCCCAGAAATAATATCTTTATAAAATCCACCAGTGGTAATAGGAAATTTGTTTGTAAACATCTCTGGACTCGTTAGGTCTTTCCAAAGATTATTAGCTTCATCAATTCCAGCATGGACAAAAATTTGATTTTCTGTTTCAAAATAACGACTATCTTCATATCGTTTTTGAAACCAGTTTATGAATGGGATAAACTTAGCATTATTTCTAATTTCGTTTCTAATACCTGTTTCAAGGTTGTTAGGATTTGATTTTAAAATATAGTTCAATTCCACTGTAGAGAAGAAACTCTTTATTGTTTCTGGAAATGCAGAAGCAGTAGGCTTATCTAAAATCAACCAATCATAAAACCATTCTTCATGATTTCCAAAAAGCGTAATAATTTGTTTTGGATAAATCTTTTCAAGTTCAATTATTTTAGAAATAACTTGAAAAGATTGAGAACCGTTATCAATATAGTCTCCAAGTAAGATAAGTCGACTTTGTTTATCAGATAAATCTACTTTTGACAAGCTATCAATAAATTCATTAAAATGTCCATGAATATCAGACATAGAGTAATATATAGCCATAATATCCTCTAATTGTTTATCGAGCATTTAAGGCATAGATATAAGCCACATAGCAAGCAAAGTCCCCAATACGTTTTCTATCATCGTTAAATTTTTCAAACCAGGTAACATCATTGCTCTGTTCGTTTGCCAAACTTTTTAAAATTTTTAGTTGATAAATAACTTTATTGTGAGTAACAGCTCTTGCTTCATCATTGGCAAGTTTTTCTTCTCTTGAGAGTGTAAGCCATTTACCACGTATAGAGGTATACTCTACGCATAGAAGTACAAATGTTGTCCATTCTTCTTGAAATTCTTTATCAAGTTGATTGGAGGAATTAAGAAGACTAGAATAGATTTGTTCCGCTTCAGAAAATGAGACAATCCCCTTTTCATTCTTAAAAACATCGTAACTAAAAGTTTGCATTGTAAAACTCCTCTATATATTATCTAATCTTAGCTATTTTGTTACAGGTAAAACATCAGAACAAGCGAACCACAAGTTTCCATTGAATTGCCCTACATTTAAATCTTTAAGAGTAACAGGACAAGTCTTATTGTTTGCCATATCTTGCACAGAAGCAGTAGGAGTAAGTGTATTGACCTTAACTTGTATCATTTCCATGAAGAAATCACTATTTTCATCTTGGATAGATATATTTAATCGCAAGGCTGTAGGTTTGCTGGTTTCACGGTCTAAAACTTCTGTGTATCCTTTAACTGCACAGAAGCGGTTTCCAAGTAGTTCTGCTTTAAGAAAATCATTTAGTTTCATAAAATACCTCGTTTCTTTTATCATCGCAGAGCGATGAGGAACAGATATTTTTGCTGAAAATCTAACGAATTTAAGCAAAAATATCCGTTGAAATTAGTTCGTTTCTTTTAAATAAAGTTGTAGTTCTTTAATAAAATCGAATTGAGATGTATCGAGATAAGGGCTTTCCCAGTATTGAGCAGTTTCTTTTCCTGAGCCTTGCATATAGAGATAGCCTGCCCCCTTTACTTCGATAGGTTTAAATTTATCAGGAGTAGCTGAGCCAAAGACCATGCGATACCCTTCACTTGAATTTGCACCTAAGGCAATCCGTAGCCCTAGGTTATCCCTGAGGTCTGTATTCAGCGTTTCAGACCGCATTTGTTGAGCGGATACAAGGATAAATATGCCCGATTGTCTTCCGAGTAGAATAATTTGCTTAATACCGTCCATAACTTCTGTGATAATTTCTTTGGATTTTTTATCTGTGCCTGAAGCTTGGAAAGCTCCCATTTCATCAAAGATTAACCAGACTGGTTTAAAGCCGTGGTCAGTAAAATTTGAGCCATATTGAAAGTTATCATGCATATATTGGTATCGACTTTGCATTTCTTCAACTACTAGACGAACAATACGAGCTATATTATTTGGAGTGGTTGCTACATATTTATCTCCAAAGTAATGCGATAAGCTACCTAGGTCAGAATTTTTAGGGTCTGCTATATATACCGTTGATTGACGTTTGAGAAGTTCTAAAATCAAGAAAGATATGAAGACGGATTTTCCGCTCCCTGTACCTCCTGAGACCAAAATATGAGGACATTTTGCAGGACTATAGGTTATGCCATATCCTAGCTCTATATCAAGGTTATCTATCTCTTGTTTTTGATTGTGAGATTGCAGAACGAGCCTATCATGTTTTTTGTAGTAGAAATGGTATTCTACAAAGCTAGGGCGGATAATTTTTTCTTCTAGTTCCAGTCCAAGAGTTCCAGCAAGCACATCATCGAGAGATTGGACTTTTTTGCTAAATTCATCTCCTGTAATTAAAGCTTTTACAAGGACGTGTCCTTTTCCCTTGTCTAACTCGTATTGCAAGACTGCACTTCTAACAATATTCTCATATCCAGAGCTATCCTTATTAGTAGTATAAAGTTGATTTGTATGTAGAACATACAGTAAACTTTCTCTTAAAATAAAATAATAATCAGCTTCATATCTTAGATGTTTAAGCTTAAGATGAAATTTGTAAATAAGAAAGCCACTGAACAGGTAAAATACAATTCGGATAAAATCGGGGGCTCGGATATTTGCGATAATACTAAATATTATGCAGATAGTGATAGCTAATGTTGACCAGTGCATTAGTTTCAATCTATGGCAGGAGAGAATATAGTTCTTCTTTAGGTCTGCAACTTGTTTTATTTTGAACATAATAGATACCTCTAATAGAATTAAAGTGAAATGCTTGCAGTCAATACGGCATGGTCAGGATAGCTAACTTTATTTTTATAATCAGGATTTTTCAAGAAGTCCCATAAATAATTTTCATCAGAAATACAAATATTTCCGATAATGTGGTCTAACTTACAGTATTTCCAAGAATTTGCATTATTAGGAGTATAGACTGTTAAACCAACTTTGTTCATTTCTGATACTAATAAAGGATAGGAATAATACTCTCTAGCTTTTCCTTTATACGATTGAATATCATCGTCTTTTTTGAAAAATCCATTATTAAAATCTCCAAGAACAATTGTCATTTCATTATTTTCTGGTAAATGAGTAATTAGATTATCTAATTGAATTTTCCTTTCTTTAAAGTCTTGTATAATATCTTTCCCTCCTGTCTTAATTCGGGTGCCAATAATATTTAATTTTTTACCAGCGATGTTCGCCTTAACCATTAAAAAGTTTGGGTTATCGTTATTATTATCAATGATAATGATTTTGCTATCACTGATTAAGTTGCTTTTGATAGCAATAAGGATTTCATTTCCAAAATCAAGAGAACGATGGTCAGAAAAAATTGTATATCCGTTAACTTCTAAACTAGAACAGAATAGACTGTGGCTATCTGTTTTTACGTATTCAGTTAAACATATAATATCTGAATTTAATTTGATTAATTCATCGGTTACCATATCAGGAACTTGTTTTCCAAGTCCTGAACGCTGGTTAATATTCCAAGTGGAAGCTGTAAGTTTTGTCATAGATTTTTCCTCCAGTTAATCATCAAATCCGTCAAAGATTTCTTCTTGCTCATTTTCGTCATAATAGCAGTCCATTTCTTCATAGAAATAGTCTAGTGCTTCTTGGTCAAATTCACTCATATAGCCCCCTTTTTATGTCCGATTTTTAAATCGGAACTTATATTTAGATAATAGCAAAAATAAATAGATTTGTCAATACAAAAAACGACCATTTTAATAAATGGACGTTATTTTTTCGAAACTTCTGTTTTTAACTCATTAAATAAGCTAATAAAATGATTTTGATTTGCTGGAGCTATGTAATCTAAAATTTTTTGTTCATATATGTAAAAGAGTTCATTAATATCTTGAGAAACAGAATTTATAATATCGGGATTTTTTCTAAGTAATATTACTGCTTTTAGAATATATTTTAATGCAACACCCAATGTAATGCTTCTAGTACCAATAAATTGGGGAAGATATGATTTATAATATTTTATAGTCTCTTCAAGTTGAGGAGTAATCTGAACTCTAAGACGTAAATCCTTTTCTTCAAAATTTAAAGTATTTTCAATCTTGATAGAATTGTCAGAAATAATTTTTTCCCAATTATTTATTTCAGCAACCTCGTCAATAGCTTTTGCAATAACAAAAGCTTGAGTAACGTAGTCGGAGGTTTCGCTTTGATACATACTTTTTAAAAGGTGAAAATAGTAAGCAGTTTCTAAAGATATCCTAGCTTGAAAGTAATTCATATCTTTCTCCTGTCTTTTTTGTTATCTATTATATCATGGACATAAAAATAAACAAAATACTATATAATCTAATTGCAAAAAAATATCTTTCTGATATAATATCTCTTACAGAGAAGTTAAGACGGTGGTTACTTAATCGAAAGGTAGGTGGTGCTTATGTGCATAGCCAGTAAAATCCTAGTAGAAAGGAGTAGCCTAAATTGTCAACATTTGAGGTTTTGACACTCATGTTTGTAGCTGGTAACTTTGTTATTGCTCTCGTGAAGTTAATCCTTGAATTAGTAAAAATGACAAAGAAATAACCGTCCTAACTTTGGCGAGTTGACGGTTATTTCTATATAACTTAATACAGCCACCGTCTTAAACGGCTCTGTTGGGTGTTGTTCGTGCAACACTCTTTTCTATTTATATTGTACCACCTTTTTATTAAAATTCAAGTAATAAACAAGGCAGTTATAAATAAAAAGGTTAGTTAATTTCTAAAGAGTTCTAAAAAACAAAGATTCTATACGCATATGGTATAATCTACTTATTAGAAAAATGATGAAAGGCTAGATAAAATGGGATATAATGAATGGCAACCTGTCAATTATTCAGTTACTGAAGATGAAGACTTTGAAACAGTAAAACAAAGAGTAATTAAAGATTTTCAACATTATCTAGAATTACTTGATGATGGTACTGATGAAAGTCGTGACAAAGTTTATAAGTCTTTTATTTTTAGTAAGTTGTTTGGGGAAGAACTCGGTACTGACGAGGATATCGATAAGTTAAGTAAAGAAATAATGGATAAATTGAGGAAAAGTAAATCCTAAAAAGTTACTAAAAATAAAAAAACTATCGTTTTTGCGATAGAGGTAACTTCTTAAAAAGGCTATTTGAAAGGCTTCACATAATTATAAAACGGTAAGAGCCAAACTCAAAATCCAGTGTCCGCAAGGACGTGCCGGTTCGACCCCGGCCGCCGGTATAGTAATAAGAACAAGGTTTTTTGACCTTGTTTTTTTATTTCTTACTAAATTGTATCGGCTCTTTGTCAACTGTAGTGGGTTGATGAAAAGCTATACCCTGGAGAGGACCAAATTGGTTCTCTCCTTTTTGATGTTCAAAGCAATGAGAATTCTAGTTTTAAAGTTGTCAAA
>NZ_JBJUSE010000023.1:0-5205 GCF_046098135.1 Streptococcus sp. ST16
GCTAAGCGACTTCCATATCTCACAGGGGGCAACCCCCAACTACTTCCGGCGTTCTAGGGCTTAACTGCTGTGTTCGGCATGGGTACAGGTGTATCTCCTAGGCTATCGTCACTTAACTCTGAGTAATACCTACTCAAAATTGAATATCTATCAAATACCAAGTAAACCTCACGCTTCGTATCCTCAGTTACTTTGGATAAGTCCTCGAGCTATTAGTATTAGTCCGCTACATGTGTCGCCACACTTCCACTTCTAACCTATCTACCTGATCATCTCTCAGGGCTCTTACTGATATATAATCATGGGAAATCTCATCTTGAGGTGGGTTTCACACTTAGATGCTTTCAGCGTTTATCCCTTCCCTACATAGCTACCCAGCGATGCCTTTGGCAAGACAACTGGTACACCAGCGGTAAGTCCACTCTGGTCCTCTCGTACTAGGAGCAGATCCTCTCAAATTTCCTACGCCCGCGACGGATAGGGACCGAACTGTCTCACGACGTTCTGAACCCAGCTCGCGTGCCGCTTTAATGGGCGAACAGCCCAACCCTTGGGACCGACTACAGCCCCAGGATGCGACGAGCCGACATCGAGGTGCCAAACCTCCCCGTCGATGTGAACTCTTGGGGGAGATAAGCCTGTTATCCCCAGGGTAGCTTTTATCCGTTGAGCGATGGCCCTTCCATACGGAACCACCGGATCACTAAGCCCGACTTTCGTCCCTGCTCGAGTTGTTGCTCTCGCAGTCAAGCTCCCTTATACCTTTACACTCTGCGAATGATTTCCAACCATTCTGAGGGAACCTTTGGGCGCCTCCGTTACCTTTTAGGAGGCGACCGCCCCAGTCAAACTGCCCGTCAGACACTGTCTCCGATAGGGATCACCTATCCGGGTTAGAGTGGCCATAACACAAGGGTAGTATCCCAACAACGTCTCCTTCGAAACTGGCGTCCCGATCTCTTAGACTCCTACCTATCCTGTACATGTGGTACAGACACTCAATATCAAACTGCAGTAAAGCTCCATGGGGTCTTTCCGTCCTGTCGCGGGTAACCTGCATCTTCACAGGTACTAAAATTTCACCGAGTCTCTCGTTGAGACAGTGCCCAAATCATTACGCCTTTCGTGCGGGTCGGAACTTACCCGACAAGGAATTTCGCTACCTTAGGACCGTTATAGTTACGGCCGCCGTTTACTGGGGCTTCAATTCATACCTTCGCTTACGCTAAGCACTCCTCTTAACCTTCCAGCACCGGGCAGGCGTCACCCCCTATACATCATCTTACGATTTAGCAGAGAGCTGTGTTTTTGATAAACAGTTGCTTGGGCCTATTCACTGCGGCTGACCTAAAGTCAGCACCCCTTCTCCCGAAGTTACGGGGTCATTTTGCCGAGTTCCTTAACGAGAGTTCTCTCGCTCACCTGAGGCTACTCGCCTCGACTACCTGTGTCGGTTTGCGGTACGGGTAGAGTATGTTTAAACGCTAGAAGCTTTTCTTGGCAGTGTGACATCACTAACTTCGCTACTAAACTTCGCTCCCCATCACAGCTCAATGTTATAGAACTAAGCATTTAACTCAATTCACACCTCACTGCTTAGACAGACACTTCCATTCGTCTGCTTTAGTTAGCCTACTGCGTCCCTCCATCACTACATACTCTAGTACAGGAATATCAACCTGTTGTCCATCGGATACACCTTTCGGTCTCTCCTTAGGTCCCGACTAACCCAGGGCGGACGAGCCTTCCCCTGGAAACCTTAGTCTTACGGTGGACAGGATTCTCACCTGTCTTTCGCTACTCATACCGGCATTCTCACTTCTATGCGTTCCAGCGCTCCTCACGGTACACCTTCTCCACACATAGAACGCTCTCCTACCATACCTATAAAGGTATCCACAGCTTCGGTAAATTGTTTTAGCCCCGGTACATTTTCGGCGCAGGGTCACTCGACTAGTGAGCTATTACGCACTCTTTGAATGAATAGCTGCTTCTAAGCTAACATCCTAGTTGTCTGTGCAACCCCACATCCTTTTCCACTTAACAATTATTTTGGGACCTTAGCTGGTGGTCTGGGCTGTTTCCCTTTCGACTACGGATCTTAGCACTCGCAGTCTGACTGCCGACCATAATTCTTTGGCATTCGGAGTTTATCTGAGATTGGTAATCCGGGATGGACCCCTCACCCAAACAGTGCTCTACCTCCAAGAATCTTTATGTCGACGCTAGCCCTAAAGCTATTTCGGAGAGAACCAGCTATCTCCAAGTTCGTTTGGAATTTCTCCGCTACCCACAAGTCATCCAAGCACTTTTCAACGTGCCCTGGTTCGGTCCTCCAGTGCGTCTTACCGCACCTTCAACCTGCTCATGGGTAGGTCACATGGTTTCGGGTCTACGACATGATACTAATGCGCCCTATTCAGACTCGGTTTCCCTACGGCTCCGTCTCTTCAACTTAACCTCGCATCATATCGTAACTCGCCGGTTCATTCTACAAAAGGCACGCTCTCACCCATTAACGGGCTCGAACTTGTTGTAGGCACACGGTTTCAGGTTCTATTTCACTCCCCTCCCGGGGTGCTTTTCACCTTTCCCTCACGGTACTGGTTCACTATCGGTCACTAGGGAGTATTTAGGGTTGGGAGATGGTCCTCCCAGATTCCGACGGGATTTCTCGTGTCCCGCCGTACTCAGGATTCTGCTAGGTACAAAGACTATTTAAAATACGAGGCTCTTACTCTCTTTGGCTGACCTTCCCAAATCATTCTTCTATAATCTTTGAGTCCACTTTGCAGTCCTACAACCCCGAAGAGTAAACTCTTCGGTTTGCCCTCCTGCCGTTTCGCTCGCCGCTACTAAGGCAATCGCTTTTGCTTTCTCTTCCTGCAGCTACTTAGATGTTTCAGTTCACTGCGTCTTCCTCCTCATATCCTTAACAGATATGGGTAACAGGTAGTACCTGTTGGGTTCCCCCATTCGGAAATCCCTGGATCATCGCTTACTTACAGCTACCCAAGGCATATCGTCGTTTGTCACGTCCTTCTTCGGCTCCTAGTGCCAAGGCATCCACCGTGCGCCCTTATTAACTTAACCTTATTTTTTGACCTTTCAGTCATAAACTCTTTTAATACTACAGCGTTTCGGTTTATTTTCTTGTTACTATTTGATATAGATATTCAATTTTCAATGTGCATTACTTGGTGATCTCTCACCAATGGAGCCTAGCGGGATCGAACCGCTGACCTCCTGCGTGCAAAGCAGGCGCTCTCCCAGCTGAGCTAAGGCCCCACAAGACCTCTCAAGACTAAACAAGACCAATGCGCAGTTCCTTATCCTTAGAAAGGAGGTGATCCAGCCGCACCTTCCGATACGGCTACCTTGTTACGACTTCACCCCAATCATCTATCCCACCTTAGGCGGCTGGCTCCTAAAAGGTTACCTCACCGACTTCGGGTGTTACAAACTCTCGTGGTGTGACGGGCGGTGTGTACAAGGCCCGGGAACGTATTCACCGCGGCGTGCTGATCCGCGATTACTAGCGATTCCGACTTCATGTAGGCGAGTTGCAGCCTACAATCCGAACTGAGACTGGCTTTAAGAGATTAGCTTGCCGTCACCGGCTTGCGACTCGTTGTACCAGCCATTGTAGCACGTGTGTAGCCCAGGTCATAAGGGGCATGATGATTTGACGTCATCCCCACCTTCCTCCGGTTTATTACCGGCAGTCTCGCTAGAGTGCCCAACTAAATGATGGCAACTAACAATAGGGGTTGCGCTCGTTGCGGGACTTAACCCAACATCTCACGACACGAGCTGACGACAACCATGCACCACCTGTCACCTCTGTCCCGAAGGAAAGCTCTATCTCTAGAGCGGTCAGAGGGATGTCAAGACCTGGTAAGGTTCTTCGCGTTGCTTCGAATTAAACCACATGCTCCACCGCTTGTGCGGGCCCCCGTCAATTCCTTTGAGTTTCAACCTTGCGGTCGTACTCCCCAGGCGGAGTGCTTAATGCGTTAGCTACGGCACTAAACCCCGGAAAGGGTCTAACACCTAGCACTCATCGTTTACGGCGTGGACTACCAGGGTATCTAATCCTGTTTGCTCCCCACGCTTTCGAGCCTCAGCGTCAGTTACAAGCCAGAGAGCCGCTTTCGCCACCGGTGTTCCTCCATATATCTACGCATTTCACCGCTACACATGGAATTCCACTCTCCCCTCTTGCACTCAAGTTAAACAGTTTCCAAAGCGTACTATGGTTAAGCCACAGCCTTTAACTTCAGACTTATCTAACCGCCTGCGCTCGCTTTACGCCCAATAAATCCGGACAACGCTCGGGACCTACGTATTACCGCGGCTGCTGGCACGTAGTTAGCCGTCCCTTTCTGGTAAGATACCGTCACAGTGTGAACTTTCCACTCTCACACTCGTTCTTCTCTTACAACAGAGCTTTACGATCCGAAAACCTTCTTCACTCACGCGGCGTTGCTCGGTCAGACTTCCGTCCATTGCCGAAGATTCCCTACTGCTGCCTCCCGTAGGAGTCTGGGCCGTGTCTCAGTCCCAGTGTGGCCGATCACCCTCTCAGGTCGGCTATGTATCGTCGCCTTGGTGAGCCGTTACCCCACCAACTAGCTAATACAACGCAGGTCCATCTGGTAGTGATGCATTTGCACCTTTCAATGAATTATCATGCGATAATCCATTTTATGCGGTATTAGCTATCGTTTCCAATAGTTATCCCCCGCTACCAGGCAGGTTACCTACGCGTTACTCACCCGTTCGCAACTCATCCACTCGGTGCAAGCACCAAGCTTCAGCGTTCTACTTGCATGTATTAGGCACGCCGCCAGCGTTCGTCCTGAGCCAGGATCAAACTCTCATTAAAAGTTTGAGTTCTCACTCATTTCTGTCACTGACAGATTTATTGTTTTTTCATTGTTCAGTACTATAATCTTAGTTATAGTGCCCTGCACATTGGTTCGTCTTGTTCAGTTTTCAAAGGTCTTTGTCACTCAATCTCTCTCAAGCGACAACTATATTAGTATATCACAGCTAACTCTCTCTGTCAACACTTTTTTGAAACTTTTTTGAACTTTTTTCATCAAGTGTTCCATCCGCAATATACCATAGTCCGTACGGGATTCGAACCCGTGTTACCGCCGTGAAAAGGCGGTGTCTTAACCCCTTGACCAACGGACCTTG
>NZ_JBJUSE010000024.1:0-826 GCF_046098135.1 Streptococcus sp. ST16
TGAAAGCGGTCGAGAACGATTTTTGCATTTGGAAAAAGTTTTCTAGCAATATCGTAGTAGGGACTAAACATATCCATGGTAATGACTTTCACACGACTTCTTACCTGTCTAGAATAACGAAGGAAATGATTGCGAATAGTTGCTTGAGTCCGTCCATCTAGGATAGCTACGATCTTTTTGGAATCAAAATTCTGTGCAATGAAGCTCATCTTCCCTTTCTTGAAGCCATACTCATCCCAAGACATGTGAGTTGGAAGAAAAGATAAATCTGTCTTGAATTTGAATTCTTTCAATTTACGAATGACTGTCGAAGTAGAGACCGATAAACTTTCGGCGATAGCTGTCATAGGGACTTTCTCGATTAATTTTTGAGTGATTTTCTGGTTGACGATGGTCGCGATTTGGTGATTTTTCTTGACGAGAGAGGTTTCGGCGACCGCTATTTTCGAACACTGATAACACTTAAAACGTCGCTTTCTAAGGAGAATTCTAGTAGGCATACCAGTTGTTTCAAGGTAAGGAATTTTGGAAGGTTTTTGGAAGTCATATTTCTTCATTTGATTTCCGCAATCAGGACAAGATGGGGCGCCGTAGTCCAGTTTAGCGATGATTTCCTTGTGTGTATCTCTATTAACAACATCCATAATTTGGATATTGGAGTCTTTGATATCGAGTAGTCTTGTGATAAAATGTAATGGTTCCATATGATTCTTTCTAATGATGGTTTGGTCGCTTTTCATTATAGATCATATGGGACTTTTTTCTACAACAAAATAGGCTCCATAATCCCTATGGTGGTTTTACCCACTACAGAAATTATAGAGCC
>NZ_JBJUSE010000025.1:0-759 GCF_046098135.1 Streptococcus sp. ST16
TTAAAGCCATCTAAAACAGGCGATAAATAGAGTTTCTGTGTGCTATTTGGAATGGCAAATTCTGTCACATCCGTATAGCATTTTTCCATTGGTTTGGTTGCTTCAAACTGACGTTGAATGAGATTCTCTGCTTTCTTGCCAATCTCTCCTTGGTAGGAAGAATACTTTCGTTTGCGACGAATTCGAGCTGTTAAACCAAGGATTTTCATCAGACGTTGAACCTTTTTATGATTCACTACAAAACCACGATTTCTTAGTTCAAGAGTAACTCTCCGATAGCCATAATTTTCTTTATGGTCAGTATAAATGGCCTGAATTTCGGTTTTAAGCTCTTTATCTTTATCAACCCCATCCAGTTGCTTCAACTGATAATAGTAAGTCGAGCGAGCTAAACGTGCTGTTTCAAGAAGAAAATCTAGTCGAAATCCTCCTGAAACCATTTCTCTAACTGTCTCTGCCTTTCTCGCTCTAGGGCTTCGTCCCTTTCCTCTAACTCTTTTAACTTTTTTAGGTAGGCCACCTCGGTACGTAAGCGTTCATTCTCCTCCTGGAGTCGTTCTAATTCTGTCATTTCTTCCCAAGTTTTCTTCCGTTTACGTCCCATTTTAGCTGGTCTCCCTCTTGTTTTCTCAACAATAGTATACCCGTTTTTCTTGTATTGCGCCAGCCAATTTGGAAGCATTCCTTTGTTTGGGAGAGCATAATCAAGACTGACACTTCTTTGCGAACGACCTTCAAGAAGAACTTTATCAATCATTT
>NZ_JBJUSE010000002.1:0-238587 GCF_046098135.1 Streptococcus sp. ST16
AGATCTGAACTTTATCTTCATAACTCAATTTCATAATAAAACACCCCAAAAGTTAGATTTTTTCTGTCTAACTTTTGAGGTGCAGTTCAATCTCGAGACTTTTTATTTGTCTTCTTGTTTATCTTTATCAGGAAAGAGGTAGCCAAGTCCTACACATGCTAGCACACCGGCAGCAATTACCAAACCACTTGAAATTGGCAACAGATCAAAAATAGCATTTGCAATGATAAAGGCAATGATCAAGCACATAAGACTAGACTTGTAGTCTTTTTTCAAAACGTTTTCTAGCGTGAAATAGAGGAACAATCCTACCGGAATGAGTGACCAGAGGTTGATATCCAAACTTGGCCATCCAACAGAACCAAAATACAATACTAGCGCTGCTGCTACTAAAAATACAAGTCCCAATAATTTTTTCATTTTTTGTCTCCATTTTCTTTTTTTGGGAACTTGAGTTGTCTGATATTGACGCCTCACACCCTTTACAAAAATTATTATAGCAGAGGGTTTACCCCAGAACAAGCTCTTTTGCCTATCTGGTCTCTATCTCAGTCTAAGTGGTTGAATATTATCGACAACAAAAAAAGAAGCCCATTAGGGCTTCTTGATTCTGCCGATTGCAGGAATCGAACCTGTGACCTACGCGTTACGAGTGCGTTGCTCTACCAACTGAGCTAAATCGGCAACTACCTTCATAGTATAGCACTCTGAGAACAATTGTCAAGAGAAAATTTCACAATTTCTTAACCCAAATCAAGCAAGGATTGCTTTTATCCCAAAGTTCAGGAAAGATTTCTAACTCACGAACCTGCACTTTCGTAGGCATCCAAGCCCCTATCCCAGAGTTTTAAAGAAATAACAAAGAAAACAAGGGAAATCAGAATCAAACCACCAATATTAAAGAAGACATCCTTATCCTGCAAGAAATAGCTGGCAGGATAGTAAGCTGTAAAGGCAAAGGGGATGATAAAGCTAATCAACCAACGAAGAAGCGAATTGTAAATGGAAATCGGATACTTGGCAAAGTCATTAAACATATAAAAAATGTAAATCATGGCGCCTGACTGCTTGGTCCAAAAAGCGATACTGGCAGTCGCGATTTTCAAGGAAGTATAAATCAAAGTCGCAAAAGGAATACAAACTAGGAAAAGCAGAAATTTAGGAAGAGTCCAAGCAATGCTTGATACTGTTGTCGCTAGTAAAATTCCACCGACCAATAGTTCGCCTAGGGCATCAATCTGAAAGGTCTCGACTAGGATATGGAAGAGCGGATTGATAGGACGAGTCAGATACTTATCAAACTCTCCCTTTCGGACTAAGCGTTGTCCCAGTGCCCAGAGATTATCAAAAAAGAGATGATCCAATCCCTTGGGAATTAAGGAAAATCCATAGATAAAGGCAATCTCTTGGAAGGTCCAGCCTTCTAGGGATGGAATGTGTTGAAAGATGACATTGAGAAACAAGAGGTTCAGGCCTTGAGTCAGAAAAACACCTAAAACACCAACCACAAAATCCACCTTGTATTCCATGATTTGCTTGATGTATTGTCTGATAAAAATCAGATGCATGCGTTGATATTTTTTCATACTAACCTCCTTGAATGGTGATAAATGACTGGACTCGTTTCCAAATCAGCTGAGACAAGCCCACCATCACTAAGAGCCAGAAAAACTGTAGCAAGAGCGCCTGAAGAATCTGACTAGCATCGTATTTTCCAACAATGATCATGACTGGGGTGTAGATCAAGGATGAAAAAGGCAAGAAGGAGAGAATATCTGAAACCACCTTGGGAAAGAAAGCCAAGGGAATCAGACTTCCAGACATAAAGGCAACTATTGAAGTCTTGAGTAGATTGGAACCCCAAAGATTTTTAAACACAAAGGCTGAAAAACCAAAACAGATATTAAAGAAAAAGTTGATCAGATAGGCGAGCGTTAAGCTAAAGAGATAAAGGATGGTTAATCCCAGTACTTCTATAACTCCTTGCCCAGATAAGATTTTCATCAACACAATGACACTCAAAAATGGCAGTCCAACAGAGATAAAAATCAACCACTTGGAACCAAGTTCTGTGAAGAGATAAGAGGCCGCAAAATGCACTGGTCGCAATAAACGCATGATAATGGAGCCATCCTTGACCTCATCACCAATCATAAAGGAAGAATCCGACCTAGTCAGAAGATTAGTCACAAAACTCATGATGATATAAAGGGTGATATCCGCCATGCTGAAGCCTTGAATCAAAGACTCCTGCGAAGAATCAAAGACAGCCTTCCAGAGATAAAAAGCCACAAAAGCCCCCATGACATCGCCAATCCGATAGAGAATAAAGTTGACTCGATAGGTGATCAACTCCTGAATCCCTGCATTGATAAAGGGTTTATAACGTCTCCACAATTTGACCATCTTAGAGCTCCTTCCGATAGAAGCGACGGATAATATCCTCGATATCCGTATCCAACATCTTCAAATCGCGAATCTCAAAATCAGACAGGGTTTGCTTGATAATATCAGCCGACTGGTAGCGGGAACTATCGAATTCAATATTGAGGCTGTTTCCTTGTCTATCAATGGTTATATCAGGCAGACCTTCATAGTTAGAAAAGAGATGACTTTGACCCGGCACCAGTTCAAAGGAAAGTGTCTTCATCTTACCAAAGGTTTCCTTGAGCTGGCTAACCGTTCCATCAAAAATCTCCTGCCCCTTGTCAATCATGAAAATCCGATCACAGAGCTGCTCAATATCACTCAGATCGTGAGTAGTCAAGAGAATGGTAGTCTCTTCCTCCTGATTAATCTGAGTAATGGCCCGACGAATATTGTCTTTGACCGAAACGTCCAAACCAATGGTCGGCTCATCTAAAAAGAGAACCTTAGGATTGTGAAGCAAGGAAGCTGCAATATCCGCCCGCATCCGTTGACCCAGTGAAAGAGTCCGCACGGGGTCCTTGATAAAATCCTTCAAATCCAGGACTTCATTCAAAAAGTCCATACGCTTGTGGAAGAGCGAGTCTGGCACATCGTATATCTCTTTCAAAACCGTATAGGTTTCTTGCAGTGCCAAATCCCACCATAGCTGGGTGCGTTGTCCAAAGACAACCCCAATATCCTTGACATAATCCTGACGATTGTCCTGCGGAATCTTGCCATTAATCCGACAAAAACCAGATGTCGGTTTTAAAATCCCTGTCAGCATTTTGATGGTGGTTGACTTCCCAGCACCATTTGCCCCGATAAAGCCTAAAATTTGGCCCTTGGGTACCTCAAAGGTCAAATCCTTGACTGCTTCAAAGGTCTGCTTTTCAGGATGAATAAAGGAGCGCAAAGCTCCCTTCAAACCAGGTTCCTTCACTGTCTTCACAAAATTTTTCTGAAGATGTTCCACTTCTATCATTGCCATATCTCTCTCCCTGTCGCAAGGAATAGCAACATTGTATTTTTGACTACAAATATTCTAAATCCTTACTTTCTACACCTTCTCAATATTAATACAAAAGTCTTTATACCAACCTATTATAGTCCAATAAAAAACGGAATGCAAGCGTTTGCCTGAGGATTATGAAATTAAAGATTTCTCTTTTAAAATGGTATTTTTAATCAAAAATTCTGATTTAATCGTTTCTTTAAGACACCAAAAAAAACCTGCCCAATGGGCAGGTTCTGTAGGTATTGTTCAGCTAGATTATGCTTTACCTTCTGAACCGAATACGTCGATACGTTCTTCAACAGCTTCTGTAATTGCTTCGAAACCTGGTTTCAAGAATTTACGTGGGTCAAAGAGTTTCTTCTTATCGTATTCTGCTTCGTTTGCTTCGTATTCAGCAACAAATTTACGAGTTGCGTTAGCAAATGCGATTTGGCATTCAGTGTTAACGTTAACTTTCGCAACACCAAGTTTGATAGCTGCTTGGATTTGGTCATCAGGAATACCTGAACCACCATGCAATACGATTGGGAAGCCTGGAACTGCTTCTGTCAATTTTTGCAAGTGATCAAGGTGAAGACCTTTCCAGTTTGCTGGGTAAGGACCGTGGATGTTACCGATACCAGCTGCCAAGAAGTCAATACCAGTTGCAACCATTGCTTTAGCATCTTCAATTGGAGCTAATTCGCCATCACCAATGATTCCGTCTTCTTCACCACCGATAGTACCAACTTCAGCTTCTACTGATACGCCGTTTGCATGAGCAAATTCTACAACTTTACGAGCTTTTTCAAGGTTTTCTTCAACTGGAAGGTGTGAACCGTCAAACATAACTGAAGTATAACCAACTCGGATACATTCAAGTGCATCTTCATAATGACCATGGTCAAGGTGAATAGCAACTGGTACAGTAATTCCCATTGATTCTACAAGGTTTTCGATGAGAAGTTTACATACTTTGTAACCACCCATGTATTTCGCAGCACCCATAGAAGTTTGGATCAAAACTGGAGCTTTTTTAGCTTCTGCTGCGCGCAAGATAGCTTGAGTCCACTCAAGGTTGTTTGTGTTAAATCCACCAACTGCATAACCGTTGTCACGAGCTGCTTGGACAAATTTTTCTGCTGAAACGATTGCCATTTTATCAGGCCTCCTGTATATTTTTATGGGTCAACCCATTTACATTGTTCATTTTATCACTTTTTGATAAAAAAAGCTAGTTTTTCCCATACTTTAGATTGAATTTCTTCTAATCCGATCAATGTAAACCCTTTCTTTTCAATCCTAGCTAACTCTAGGAAAGCGTATAAAGAAAGTCAAGCGATCATTCTGACTTTCAAAACGATAAGGCAATTTCTCATGTTCTAATAAACTTTTGACCACAAAGATCCCCATTCCCGAACCCTTGGCCTTACGACTAGCATTGTCAGAAAAAGACTGAGCCAGTTTTTCTTGTTCTTCAGGACTACAGCTATTCTCGATAAAGAGTTCCCCTTCTCTTTCTCCAATTCGAACCAAGCCACCTGGAATGGAGTGCTTGATAGCATTGCTGATGAGATTCGATAGGATTAGTTTCATGACAGATGGGTTTATATAAGCCTGCTGATGAGTTAGGCTAATGTCTACATGAAGTTCTCTCTCCTTGGCGAGCAAAGCATAATCTGTGACCAGACTTTGCGTCATCTGAAGAAGCTCAACCTCTTCTTTCTCGTCTCGCAATTCCTGCACAGAAGAAAGAGACAATATCTGGAGAACGTGGTGACTGAGGTCATCCACAATCCCCAAGGCAACTCCAAGATAGTGGTCTCTATCCTTATAACGACCGATATTTTCTTTCATATTTTCGATTAGGATTTTGAGACTAGCCAGAGGAGTTTTCAATTCATGAGAAGCCCCTCGTAGAAATTCGACCTTCATCTTCTCCAGCTGGAGAATAGCTTCATTTTTCTCATGCAAGTCCGCAATAACTGTCAAAAGGTGCTGGTAAAGGCTATTGATTTGTTCCTTGAGATCACCTATCTCATCCTTGGAATCCACGCGCAAACGCACTTGAGCATCTAGCTCCATCATCCGACGGGTCACCCGCTTGATTTCCAAAATCGGGGCAACAATGGTCCTAGCATAGATATAGGCTACCAAGAGGGAAATCAGAAAGGATGCCAACAAGGTATAGGGGAGAAACTGAAGACTAATCTGCTCTGCTTCCTTTTGTAAATCCATGGACGCTAGAAACTGAAGAGTCATAGTTCCACCATCTTGCGTTTTTACCTCGCGTTCTTCAATAAAGAGGGAAGTTGTCTGGCGAGCTGTATCTAGTGGAAAATTATCCTTAACCTCTAACTTGTCCTCAGTCATCTCACCCTTAACAGACCCTTTGATATCACTGGTCTGGGAATACAAGTCTAAGACTTGCTCGATACTCTGCCTATCCTTTCCGTCAAGGGACTGGGCAATGGCTGTCGCTTTTTGGCCAATGGTTTCCTGACGATGACTCAGATAAGTTGATGGAAAGAGAAAATAAATGGCTAAATGAAGACAAATAACCAGAACACTAAAAATCGAGAAGGTATAGATAAATATTTTAGTAAATAGACCTGTTCGTTTCATTTTCGCTCCAATTTATAACCAACATTGCGCACAGTGAGGATACAATCCAAGTCTAGCTTTTTCCGCAGTTCCTTGATATAGACATCAATGACACGGTCAAAGGGAACCTCATCTGTCACCTTCCAGACGGCATCAATTATCTGAGAACGAGTCAAGGCTCGGCCTTCATTTTTTACCAGATAGTCCAGAATTTCCAACTCCTTGGCATTAATGGCTACTTCTTGACCTGCTAGGCTTGCACTATAGCTTTCAAAGTCCACCTTTGTATCCTTATAGGAGAAGACTCGTCCTGTATCGTAGTAGCGCTTGAAAATTGCATCCACCCTCACTTTTAAGAGAGACAGGGAGAAGGGTTTTTCCAGATATCCGTCTGCCAGAGAAGCAAAAGCACTCATCTTGTATTCCTCATCCTGAAAGGCGGTCAACATCAGGACAGGGACCTGACTGGTTTTACGAATCTCAGCTAGGACTTCGAGGCCATTGAGCTTGGGCATCTGGATATCCAGCAGTACTAGAGCAACTTCATAGCTGGAAAATTTTTCCAGAGCTTCCTGACCATCTGCTGCTTCAATGGTTTCATAACCACAATCCGTCAAATAGTCACTGATCCCCTCACGGATCATCTCCTCATCTTCTACAATTAAAATTTTCATAGAAAAACGTTTCACATTCCTTTAAATTTCTTGTTAATCTTTCTATTTCATCCTGATAAGACCTCTTCCTATCAAGGCAAAATAGATAAAAATGCTACCTATATTATACCCCATTTAGGGGAGAATAGGTAGCAATTTTTTTATTCACTATCGAGCAAGAGCTCTTTTGGTTGTTTTCTAAGGAGATTGCTTGAGGCAAGTGCCATAACGAGAACGACTAGAACCAAGGCAAGGACAAAGACGATGATAAAGTCTGATGTCTGAATGGAAATGTCTAGACTCGACAAGGTCTTGCTAAAGCCATCTACTTCTGCACCACCACCAAGATTAGAGGCTTGAGCAGCCTTGCTGGCTTGCTTGGCAACACCTGAAGTGACATTGGCAAGAACAGTATTTCCGATTGCACGAGCTGTATAGTTGGCTAGGAAGTAAGCAGAAACAAGAGCAGGGATGGCAATCAAGATGGATTCTGTGATAAATTGACCCAAGATGCTTGCCTGCTTGAGACCGATAGAGAGGAGAATTCCCACTTCCTTGCGACGGGCATTGATCCAAAGACTGAGCAAGAGGGCTAGGAGAAGGACTGAGAAGCTCAAGCTACCCCAGAAGAGGAGATTGGCCATCTTGTACATACCAGAGATGGATTGCTCAAGAGCTGGGTAGTTAGAGGAGCTTTTAACGAGTGTGTAATTCTTCCAGTTGATACCGCTGATACCATTCAACTCTTTCATAACATCATCCAAATTCTTGTCCGCTGTTACAAAGAAGGTTGCGTCCCCATAAATAGCAGTTTCTTCTGTATAACCATATAGTTTAGCCGCCGTATGGAGGTCTGTGATAGCTGTATTTTCGTATAGTTCTTGTGAGTAGGTTACTGCCGACTTATTGTGACCATCAAAGAGTCCTTTGATTGTCACTTCGACTGTTTCCTTGGCACCTTTTTCATTGTCTGCGTCGTAGATATTGGAGTCCAGTTTAACCTTGTCTCCTACTTTCCAGCCGTGTTTGGCTGCCAAGTCCTTGTGCATGAGGATCTTGTTCTTGTCGTCGTTGGTTAAGTGCTCTCCTTCGACTAGCTTATAAGAACCGGAAACAAACTTGTCTTCTTTAGAGGAGTCATTGACACCTGTAATCATCAAGCTACTTCCAAACCGTTTGGCACGGTCAGCAGTGAGATTTTTCTTAGTTTCTGGCGTTTCGATGAGATCATATCCAGTCAAATCTCCGATAGCGTTGATGCGTTTAACATAAGACTCGATGGCCTTGTTTTCGGTGATTTTTTTGATATCCTCACCCTTGATATTCCCAGAACCACGTGGCGTTCCTTGATTGACGCGACGATTGATTTGCATGGAGAAGCTATTGGTGATATTTTTAAAGGTCTCCTGAGAAGCCTTGGCAGTAGCTCCCTTGATCGACAAGCCGACCAAACTCAAGCTCGCCATGAGGAGAATAATCAGGAAGATAACAATCGATTTGAAAAACTTCCTTGTAACATAGGCAAATGCGTTGTGTAACATAGGTTCCCTTTCTAGATTTTGTTCTATTTCAATGTCTTATAACTTATATAAATTATTTTTTTACTATTTCCCTTAGATTGTGCGGACGGGAGCAACTTCCTGTAGGAATTTCATCCCTAATTTTTGAGCCATATGTCTCAAAAATTCCGGCCTAGATAATAACTCTGTTATTATCTAGGCTATCACTATTGCGGGAAATAGTTGTTAAAGACTCACTTTGTTTATTATTACTTTACACGTATCTAGTTACCAACTAATACTATTTTAAAGTTTAATAACTAGATTCTATATTTCAGTCAGTTTCTTATCCTTCAATTCAAGTGTAATATCTGACGCTTGTGCCACTTCTTTACTGTGGGTGACAACGATTACACATTTACCTGTTTTCTCGGCAAGTGACTTGAGCAATTCGATAATATCTCCAGCAGTTTTAGGGTCCAGATTTCCTGTTGGCTCATCAGCAAGAATAACTGGAGCTTCTGAGACTAAACTGCGAGCGATGGCTACACGTTGCTGTTGACCACCTGATAACTGGAGAACATTCCGCTTGATCTGACTTTCATCCAAACCAAGCTCAAGAAGTGTATCCTTGCTTGCCTTTTTGTTGACCAAGCGGATATTTTCCAGCGGAGAAAGATAATCTATCAAGTTATAATTTTGAAAGACCAGGGAAATATGGTGCATGCGATGGTAAGAATACCCCTTATTCCGAATGTCCTCTCCTTGGAAAAGGATAGAACCTTCAACAGGGCTATCTAGACCAGCCAGTAGGGACAAGAGAGTGGATTTTCCTGCTCCTGACTCACCAATGATACTATAAAATTTTCCGGGTTCAAAATTATACTTGATCTGATATAAAACTGCTTCAGCAGTGTTCTTATAACGGTAGGTAACATCTTGCAATTGTAATAAAGTCATGATTTCTCCTTCTTAACTAATAGATGATAAAATTTCTTTCGGCGATTTTCTAAATAAGAATAGGAAACAAAGGGCTACAGACAAGCAACCAATCAGGAGCAGAAAAACATAGGATTCTGCAAAGGATAGGAGACTAGTTGATAGACCGCTTGCTTTGGCCAGCGTGTCTTGTAAGGTTGCCTGATCTCCACTGGCTAGTACAGTTTGGAGCAGATAGGATGTGATGGCATTTCCAGCGATAAAGGATGGGAGCAAAGCTCCGAGAGATACCAACACTACCTCTAAACAGAACTGTAGGAAGATCGAGCTCTTGCTTTTTCCAAGTGCGAGTAAAATTCCCACTTCGTAGACTCTTTCTCTCAACCAGAGAGACAAGACCAAGATTAATGCTCCTGCTCCTGCTATCAACATCCCATAAAGGAAGATGGTGAGGAAGGTTTGGAAGGTTGCAACTGAGTCTTTGATTTGTTCAAAGGCCTTGTTTTCCTTCTCGACTTGGTAGCCTTGACTTTCTAAAGCCAAGTTTTCGACCTGCTTCATGAGTCCATCCATTTCCTTAGGATTTTCCACATAGAAGCGCGCTGCACTGACTTGAGGTTCACTATTTCCCAGAAGGCTTTGGCTACTTTCATAGTCTGTAAAGACTTGGTTTTCACTGAAGTCAGAAGACAAGCCTGTGAATTTTTCTTGTTTTTTACCAGAAAAGATTCCGACAATCTCAAACTCTACTGTTTGCCCTTTTCCAGCTTCGGACTGACCAGCATCCAAGCTAATCTTGTCATGAAGCGAAAGACCGTTCTTCTTGGCCAACTCTTCGTGGATAAGTATTTTCTTGGAGTCCCCTTTTTGAAGGTGTCGCCCTTCTTTTAGATTGAAAGCCGAACTGGTAAAGGTGACATCCTTGGATGAATCCTCAAGAGCCGTTAAGCTAACCAAGTTCTTATCTGCAGCTGACAAATCATCACGTTCTACGCTCTGCTCACCACTCACCGCTTCCTTGTCTTTCAGTTTTGCGACCGTCTCAAGTTCAGGAGAAACATTTTCCAGTCCCTTAATCTTGCTCACGGATGCTAGGTCAGACAACTTGAAGGTCTGTCCATTTTCTATCTTTTTGATAGAAAAAGATGTATTGAGTGATTTGTAAAGATTGCTTTCTACTGTTTTGTTGGACTTCATCAGAGTCAAACAGGCTGAAATTCCTGCTAAGAGGACAAATAAAATCAGAAATAAAATAAAACTTCTCAGTCGTTTTCTGCTGACATAAGCCCAAGCTCTTTGGATTGGATTCATTTGTCACCTCCATATTTGTAAGACTATTATAAAATCCAAATATGAAATGTTTATGAAATCGAAAATTTTTTTGATTTATTTTTTGAAAAAAAGCTGGTATTTCTACCAGCCCCATTTTTATAACTTTATCCACTCAAAGCAAAGAAAATGCAGAAACTAAACCAGAGAGGATGTTGGCTGTGGCATGCATTAGCCAACTTGGTAAAATTGATCCTCCTGCTTTCTTTTCATTAACAAAACCAAGATAAGCTGCTATTGCTCCAGTAAAAAATACAATAAAAAAAGTGACTTCCAAACTTACTACTGAAGCAAATAATACTCCATGAAGCAATCCAAAAGCGAAGGCCTGTATGGTATTTGCAAAGACAAACGGCATGTGATTTGCCATTCGTTTCAGTAGAAAACCTCTAAATAATAGTTCCTCTGGTAAAGATGTTTGCAAAATACTGTAAATTAGAATACTTGGTAAAGCCTTAGAACCCATAGCAGAAAAAGCCGAAGTGGCTGTTTCTAGACTACGCGTAAGAAGAAAGATAAGGATAGAAAAAATAGTAAATAAAGAAAATCCCCCCACCATCCATAAAATCAGTTGTAAAGCTTTTACTCTTTTGATAGCTTTTAGCCCCATCCATTCCATAAATGGGACCTTCCCCCTCACAGTCAGAAACCACCAGATAGAAGGTAATAAAATAATAAAGAGAATTTGAATAAAGGCGCTCATTATTCGTTGAAGTTCATTACCCATCGTAATCCTCCTTTACATTTTTGAAATACTCATTTCAAATACCAAATGACTATCTACTCCTCCTTTTCTACCTTATATATCCGTTTTAACCAAACCTATTAGTATCCATTACTCTATTATCTTTCATATAAGACTTTTTACTGTTACTTTCTATCTATATTATAGCACTATTTAAAAGAAAAGAAAAAAACAAGAAAGGTAAACCTCACTTGTTGAATTGTCACTTTGCGCGCTAACAAAAAAGAGCTAGCCAAAGCTAACTCTTACCCTATGCGGAGAGAGGGACTTGAACCCTCACGACCTAAAGCGGTCACAGGATCCTTAGTCCTGCGCGTCTGCCAATTCCGCCATCCCCGCGTCGATTACTTTACTAGTATATCAACTTTCAAAATCTTTGTCAACACTTTTTTCAGATTTTTTTCATTTTTCCAAGGGAATTATTCTTGGATTTCAGCCAAATTTTCATCCAGCAACTTGGCTCCCAGAGTGTTCTTAAAATGACCAAGAGCAAACTGATGATGTTCTGGCCAGATAGAGGCAACTGCAGGCTTGACAATCTCAATATGATAGCCGAGGTTATAGGCATCAATAGCCGTATGAAGAACACAAATGTCGGTCAATACACCGGTCAAAATGACTGTATCTACACGACGTTCCCGCAAACGGATATCTAGGTCTGTTCCTGAAAATGCTGAATAGTGACGCTTGTCCATCCAAAAGACACGACTATCAGAAGCATGGGCTTGGTAAAAATCCGCTAGTTTTCCATACAAGTTGCGACCACTAGTTCCAATGATGTTGTGAGGTGGAAAGAGTTTGCTTTCTGGGTGGAATGCATCCTTCTCTTCATGAGCATCAATGGTGAAGAAAATATATTCCCCACGCTCAAAAGCCAGTCTAGTCACCTGAGCAATCGCCTCAGAAATAGCTTGAGCAGGAGCACCTGCTGTCAATTTCCCCTGATCTGCTACAAAATCCTCTGTATAGTCAATTGAGATTAAAGCCTTTGTCATTAGTAGTCCCTCTTTTTCACTTCCTCAAAAATATCACCAATTAGAACTTTGAGATAAGTCCCCTTCATTCCGAGTGAACGGCTCTCAATAATTCCTGCTGACTCCAGTTTACGAAGCGCATTGACAATTACAGAACGCGTGATTCCAATACGATCTGCAATAACTGATGCAGTCAATTGCCCTTCATTTCCATCCAATTCAGCTAAAATAGCTGATACGGCACGAAGTTCTGAATAGGAAAGGGTATTAACCGCCATGGTAACAGCAGTACGACGGCGAATATTTTTCTCATCCTCTTCACGTTGAAAGTTCAGCAGTTGAATCCCTACCACCGTGCTCGCAATCTCGACAAGGATCAAATCTTCATCTTCAAATTTCTTATCATTGCGCCAAATGATCAAGGAACCAAGGCGAATCCCTGACACATGAATCGGAGCAATGGTCGTCAAACCATCTGGAAAATCCGCACGGCTCTCTACAGGGAAAATGGTCAAATCATGTTCAACAGGAAGGTTGGCTTCCGTATCATAGATCATGTTTGCACCTTGAATATAATCATCTGGAAAAATCTTAGTTTGAAAAAACTGCTCTACACGATCTGTATTCGTTTTATAACGCATGAAGTAGCCTAAAAGGCGTCCCTTGCTATTCACAATACAAGCGTTACAATCAATAATATCTGCCAACTGGCGTGTAATCGCATTGTAAGGAAGTTCATCTTGAAGTTGCTCCTCTGAGCGTTTCAAAATAGAAGTAATTTTTCTTGTTTTTTCTAATAAGTGTGCCATTTTTTACCTCGCATTTAATCGCTATCATTATAACATAAAGAGCGTGAATTTTCAATTATTATCTGAAAATTGCTTATTTAATTACAATTTTGAACAACAAAAATATTTTAGAAAAATAAGTTCTTTTGTGTTGACAGCTGAATTATTTTTTGTTAATATAACATTATAATAAGATGACGCGGTAAATTCCTTTCCGTTTCACCTATCTTTTACTATCACCATCTTCTTTTACCCTTGGTCTCCTTATATATAAAAGCGATTCACAATGTGAATCGCTTTTTCCTACTTGTCTCCTTTGTTACGAATAACAAAGCCTGTTTTCTTTTCACTTGAAGTGTTGTGAGGTTTCTTATTGTCTTTATTACGGTAACGTCTGTCTTTATCAAAACGATCGTTCCCGCGGTTGCCTTTCTTGAAGTCATCACGGCGACCACCACGACGGTTATCTCCTCGACGATTGTCGCGTCCACGATTACCTCCAGAACGTCCATTTCCTGACGGTTTGAACGGCAGTGGTTTTTCACGCGCAATCTCCACTTCAGGAAGGCTGTCTGGATCTTGGACTGTCAGACTCAAGATATACATAGCCAATTCTTCTGGACTAAATTCAGCAGCTAACTTACAAGCATCTTTAGCAAATTTCTCAAAGTTCCCACGAATAGTTTCATCCGCAAAATCGCGTTCGATTTTCTTGAGAGCTATGTGTTTTTTTGCTTGGAAGGCTTCTTCTGCTGTCGCTGGTTTCAAGCCTTTCATGCGTTTCTTAGTCAAGTTTTCGATGATTTGAAGGTAGCCCATTTCATTTGGAGCTACGAAAGTAATAGACTGACCTGACTTACCAGCACGCCCTGTACGACCGATACGGTGAACATAGCTTTCAGGATCTTGTGGAATATCGTAGTTGTAGACATGGGTCACACCTGAAATATCCAAGCCACGCGCAGCAACGTCTGTCGCAACCAAAACATCAAGATTCCCATTTTTAAAATCACGAAGGACACGAAGGCGTTTATTTTGGTCCAAATCACCATGAATTCCTTCTGCACGGAAGCCACGGATTTTAAGTCCACGAGTCAATTCATCCACACGGCGTTTGGTGCGACCAAATACGATAGCAAGCTCTGGTTGTTCCACGTCCATGAGACGGGTCATAGTATCAAATTTTTCTTGTTCCTTAACACGGATATAGTACTGGTCAACCAATTCTGTTGTCAATTCCTTGGCAGCAATCTTCACATGCTCAGGGTCTTTCATAAACTGAACACCAATACGTTTAATAGCATCTGGCATGGTTGCTGAAAAGAGCAAGGTTTGACGATTTTCAGGGACACGAGAGATAATAGCTTCGATGTCTTCAAGGAAGCCCATGTTGAGCATTTCATCCGCTTCGTCAAGAATCAGAGTTTCAATATCTTGTAATTTCAAGGCCTTGCGTTTAATCAAGTCCAAAAGACGGCCTGGTGTTCCTACCACGATGTGGGCACCAGATTTAAGGGCCTTAATTTGTTTTTCAATACTGGAACCACCGTAAACTGAGCGAACTTTCACTCCCTTGCTACGGCCAAAGCGGAACAATTCCTCTTGGCTTTGAACAGCGAGTTCACGAGTTGGAGCGATGACCAAGGCTTGGATGGTCGCTTCTTCTGTACGGATTTTTTCAAGGGTTGGCAAGCCAAAGGCTGCGGTTTTCCCTGTACCAGTCTGAGCTTGACCGATAACGTCTTTTCCTTCGAGCGCTAAAGGAATAGTTTGCTCTTGGATAGGACTTGCTTCTACAAATCCAGCTTTTTCAATCTCTGCTAGCAAATCAGCAGACAAGTTAAATTCATTAAATTTCACGTTATTCTTCTTTCTAAAGGTGGTGCGAAGCCACCCTATAGGGCTTTAGTTCATACTTTTCTTTTCATGACGTATCTTCAACAAAAACGAGATACCGTGTTGCTTCTTTTCCACGAAAGAAAAGTACTGGTTTCTTTGCAACCTATCTAGTATAACACAAGACCAAAGCAAAAGATAGTAGAATCCTTTAGGAAAACTATGTAAACGATTTTCTAGCTGTAAAGTAGCCTGAAACTTGTTTATCAAAGGATTTGAAGGGACCATTTCAAACGTACTTCATTTCCCGTAGCAGATTTGTGCAAAAAGTGTTTTCTTGTGCTAGAATGAAAATCAAACAGGAGGACTATAAATGTTAACATATGATTTAATCGTTATTGGATTTGGTAAAGCTGGTAAAACACTAGCTGGTAAATTGGCTTCAGCTGGTAAAAAAGTTGCCCTCGTTGAACGTAGCAAAGCTATGTACGGTGGAACTTGTATCAACATCGGATGTATCCCAACTAAAACCTTGCTAGTCGCTGCTGAGAAGGACTTGTCTTTTGAAGAAGTCATTGCTACCAAAAATACTATCACTAGTCGCCTCAACGGTAAAAACTATGCTACTGTTGCGGGAACAGGTGTGGATATCTTTGATGCGGAAGCTCACTTCCTTTCAAACAAGGTCATCGAAATCCAAGCTGGTGATGAAAAACAAGAACTGACTGCTGAAACTATCGTTATCAACACTGGTGCTGTTTCAAACGTCTTGCCAATCCCTGGACTTGCTACAAGCAAAAACGTCTTTGACTCAACAGGTATCCAAAACTTGGACAAATTGCCTGAAAAACTTGGTGTCCTTGGTGGCGGAAATATCGGTCTTGAATTTGCAGGCCTATACAACAGACTTGGAAGCAAGGTTACAGTCCTAGATGCCTTGGATACTTTCCTACCTCGAGCAGAACCTTCCATCGCGGCTCTTGCTAAACAATATATGGAAGAAGACGGCATTGAATTGCTTCAAAATATCCGTACTACTGAAATCAAAAACGACGGTGACCAAGTCCTTGTCGTAACTGAAAACGAAACTTACCGTTTCGACGCCCTTCTCTACGCAACTGGACGTAAACCAAACGTAGAACCACTTCAACTTGAAAATACAGATATTGAACTAACTGAGCGTGGTGCTATTAAAGTAGACAAACACTGTCAAACAAACGTTCCTGGTGTCTTTGCAGTTGGAGACGTCAACGGTGGACCTCAATTTACCTACATTTCACTTGATGACTTCCGCGTTGTCTACAGCTACCTTGCTGGAGATGGCAGCTACACACTTGAAGACCGTCTCAATGTGCCAAACACTATGTTCATCACACCTGCACTTTCACAAGTTGGTTTGACGGAAAGCCAAGCAGCAGATTTGAAACTTCCATATGCTGTGAAGGAAATTCCAGTTGCAGCAATGCCTCGCGGTCACGTAAATGGAGACCTTCGTGGTGCCTTCAAAGCAGTTGTCAACACTGAAACAAAAGAAATTCTTGGAGCAAGCATCTTCTCAGAAGGTTCTCAAGAAATCATCAACATCATCACTGTTGCCATGGACAACAAGATTCCTTACACTTACTTCACAAAACAAATCTTCACTCACCCAACCTTGGCTGAGAACTTGAATGACTTGTTTGCGATTTAAGTTGAAGTCTTATCTTATCTGACAGCCCTATTGGGGCTGTTTTTACTTCTGCGAAATCTCAAAACTGTCTTTTCCCTCTTTTATGATATAATAGAAACATGAAATTAAAAACTACTTTGGGCCTCCTAGCTGGGCGTTCTTCCCACTTCGTTTTAAGCCGTCTTGGCCGCGGAAGTACGCTCCCAGGAAAACTCGCCCTTCAATTTGATAAAGATATTTTACAAAACCTAGCTAAGAACTACGAGATTGTCGTGGTCACTGGAACCAACGGGAAAACCCTGACAACTGCCCTTACTGTCGGCATTTTAAAAGAGGTTTATGGTCAGGTTCTGACCAATCCGAGCGGTGCCAACATGATTACAGGGATTGCAACAACCTTCCTAACAGCCAAATCTTCTAAAACTGGGAAAAACATTGCCGTCCTCGAAATCGACGAAGCCAGTCTTTCTCGTATCTGTGACTATATCCAGCCTAGCCTTTTTGTCATCACCAATATTTTCCGTGACCAGATGGACCGCTACGGTGAAATTTACACAACTTATAAGATGATTTTAGATGCCATCCGTAAGGTGCCTACGGCTACTGTTCTCCTCAATGGTGACAGTCCGCTTTTCTACAAGCCAGCTATTCCAAATCCTGTAGAGTATTTTGGTTTTGACTTGGAAAAAGGGCCAGCCCAACTGGCTCACTACAATACCGAAGGTATTCTCTGCCCTGACTGTCAAGGCATCCTCAAATATGAGCACAATACCTATGCCAACTTGGGTGCCTATATCTGCGAAAATTGTGGCTGCAAACGACCTGATCTAGACTATCGCTTAACAGAACTGGTTGAATTAACCAACAATCGCTCCCGCTTTGTCATTGACGGTCAAGAATACGGCATCCAAATCGGTGGACTCTATAATATCTACAATGCTCTCGCTGCGGTTGCTATTGCCCGTTTCCTCGGTGCAGATTCGCAACGGATCAAGCAAGGATTTGATAAGAGCCGTGCTGTCTTTGGACGCCAGGAAACCTTCCATATCGGTGATAAAGAATGTACTCTTGTCTTGATTAAAAATCCTGTTGGTGCTACCCAAGCTATCGAGATGATCAAACTAGCGCCTTATCCATTTAGTTTATCTGTTCTCCTTAATGCCAACTATGCTGATGGAATTGATACTAGCTGGATCTGGGATGCGGACTTTGAACAAATCACTGACATGGACATTCCAGGAATTAACGCTGGTGGTGTTCGTCATTCTGAAATCGCGCGTCGTCTACGAGTGACAGGCTACCCAGCTGATAAAATCACTGAGACAAGCAATCTGGAGCAAGTTCTCAAAACCATTGAGAAGCAAGACTGCAAGCATGCCTATATCCTGGCTACCTATACTGCTATGCTGGAATTCCGCGAACTGCTGGCTAGTCGTCAGATTGTTAGAAAGGAGATGAACTAATGGTTTATACTTCACTTTCCTCAAAAGCTGGCAACTACCCTTATCAGCTCAACATCGCCCACCTCTATGGAAACCTCATGAATACCTACGGGGACAACGGAAACATCCTTATGCTCAAGTATGTGGCTGAAAAACTGGGGGCACATGTGACGGTTGACATCGTTTCTCTTCATGATAAATTTGATGAAAACCACTATGATATTGCCTTTTTCGGTGGCGGTCAAGACTTTGAACAAAGCATCATCGCAGGCGACCTTCCTGCTAAAAAAGAGAGTATTGACAACTACATCCAAAACGACGGAGTAGTTCTAGCCATCTGCGGTGGTTTTCAACTTTTGGGGCAATATTATGTTGAAGCTTCCGGTAAACGTATCGAAGGGCTCGGTGTCATGGGCCACTACACCCTCAACCAGACCAACAACCGTTTTATCGGTGACATCAAGATCCATAATGAAGAATTCGATGAAACCTACTATGGCTTTGAAAATCACCAAGGTCGAACCTTCCTCTCAGATGACCAAAAACCACTGGGACAGGTGGTCTATGGAAATGGAAACAACGAAGAAAAGGTCGGCGAAGGGGTTCATTACAAGAATGTCTTTGGTTCCTACTTCCACGGACCTATCCTCTCTCGCAATGCCAATCTGGCTTATCGCCTAATCACTACTGCCCTCCGAAAAAAATACGGTCAGGACATCCAACTCCCTGCCTATGAGGATATTCTCAGTCAAGAAATCGCTGAAGAATACAGCGACGTGAAAAGCAAAGCTGACTTTTCTTAAACTAAGGAAAATTAGATCAAAGAACTCCACTATCTTGTCGGAGTTCTTTTTGCCTGTTCTTTTACCCTTCTCCCTTGCATTTTCTCTCTTTTTTTGCCAAAATAGAGGGGTAGAAAGAAGGTAGCATATGTCTAAATTACAACAAATCGTAACATATCTTGAATCAGAAAAACTAGACGTCGCTGTCGTATCTGACCCCGTCACTATTAATTACCTCACTGGCTTTTACAGCGATCCCCATGAACGCCAAATGTTCCTCTTTGTCCTAGCGGACCGGGAACCTCTCCTTTTTGTCCCAGCCCTTGAAGTGGAGCGTGCAACCAGCACTGTTTCCTTCCCAGTAGTGGGCTATGTGGATTCTGAAAATCCATGGCAAAAAATCAAAAATGCTTTGCCTCAGCACGACTTCAAACGTGTCGCTGTTGAGTTTGACAATCTCATCTTGACTAAATACCATGGATTGAAAACTGTCTTTGAAACGGCTGAGTTTGAAAACCTCACTCCTCGCATCCAACGCATGCGCCTCATCAAATCAGCTGACGAAGTCCAAAAAATGATGGTTGCAGGTCTCTATGCTGATAAAGCTGTAAAAGTTGGTTTTGACAATATCTCTCTTGATAAAACGGAGACAGATATCATCGCCCAAATCGACTTCGCCTTAAAACGTGAAGGCTATGAAATGAGTTTTGATACCATGGTCTTGACTGGTGACAATGCTGCAAATCCACACGGAATTCCTGGTGCAAACAAGGTCGAAAAAGACGCCCTTCTCCTCTTTGACCTGGGTGTTATGGTCAATGGCTATGCATCAGATATGACTCGTACAGTCGCTGTCGGCAAACCAGACCAATTCAAGAAAGATATTTACAACTTGACCCTTGAAGCCCAACAAGCTGCCCTTGACTTTATCAAACCTGGTGTGACTGCTCATGAAGTAGACCGCGCTGCCCGTGAAGTCATCGAAAAAGCTGGTTACGGTGAGTACTTCAACCACCGTCTCGGTCACGGTATCGGTATGGATGTCCACGAATTTCCATCTATCATGGAAGGAAATGACATGGTCATCGAAGAAGGCATGTGCTTCTCTGTTGAACCTGGTATCTATATCCCTGGTAAAGTCGGAGTTCGTATCGAAGACTGTGGTGTTGTTACCAAGGATGGCTTTGACCTCTTTACAAGCACCAGCAAAGATTTGCTTTATTTTGATTAAACCTAGACAAGCAAAAAGTCAGCTATTGAAGCTGACTTTTTTATTTTATCTTCTTGACGCTCTGAAAGACTACAAATCCCACAACCATACCCAGGATATTTTGCAGGAAGTTTGGTAGGATTTCTGGTAAGGCTGCTGCCCAGCCATTCATCAAAGTTGAACCCAAGGCATAGCCCCCTACCATGACAATCGTTGCCAAGATAAGTCCTAACCACTGAGATTTCCCTTTAAATCCTGCGAAAAATCCCTGCAAGCCATGGTTGATCAGGCTAAAGAACATCCACTGAGGGTAGCCTGATAAGAGGTCAATCAAGAAACCTGCTAGACCTCCAACGACAGCCCCCTCTTTACTACCAAAGTAGAAGGCCGCAAAGAAGATACCCGCATCTAAGAGAGTTAGAATACCTGTTGGTGTCGGGATTTTTAAGAAATAACCTAGAACCACAGAAAGGGCGGTTAATAGAGATACAAGGGCGATTTTAGTTGTTTTGGTTTGCTTCATATTGTCTTACTCCATATTGATCTGCTTGTGCAATAGCACGATAAACGAAAGCTTTAGAACTCTCTACTGCTGGTAAAAGTTCATCCCCTTTAACCAAGTGACTGGCAATGCTTGAGGCAAAGGTACAACCTGCACCAGCATTTTGTCCTTGGATAACAGGATTTTCTAGGACAGTAAAGGTTTGTCCATCATAAAAGATATCTACAGCCTTGTCCTGACTGAGGCGATTGCCTCCCTTGATAATAACTGCTGGTGCTCCCAAGTCATGCAATTTCTGTGCTGCTACCTTCATATCTTCCAAGGTTTTGATCTCTTGATCCGCTAACAATTCTGCTTCAGGAAGATTTGGCGTAATCACACTGACATGAGGGAAAAAGCGAATCAACTCCTGACAGAGTTCACTGACAGCCACATCGTGCGTTTCTTTGCAGACCAAGACGGGGTCCAATACCACAGGCACTCCTGGACGTTGCTTGATAAAGTCCAAGGCCTTCTCAGCCACGCTGACAGTAGGAAGAAGGCCAATCTTAATCCCCGCAAACTCGACATTACGCAAGCTATTCAACTCATGTTGGAAAATAGTATCATCCGTAGGGAATACCTCAAAGCCCTTTTCGGTCAAGGCCGTCAAACAAGTCACTGCTACAAAGCCATGCAAACCGTTCAAGGTATAGGTGGCCAAATCAGCTGACAAACCACCACCACTAAAAATATCATTCCCAGAAAGGGCTAAAATACGATTATTCTTCATAACGAATCTCCTTTAAATACAAGCCATTCGGTGCCGCCGTTGGACCTGCTAGCTGCCTGTCCTTCTTCTCCAAAATCAAGTCAATCTGCTCAACTGGCATTCGATTATTTCCGATTTTGAGCAGTGTCCCCACCATATTGCGAATCTGCTTATACAAGAATCCATTTCCTGAAAAGGTAAAGGTCAAAAACTGGCCTGTCTCATCAACACTAAGACTAGCTTCTGTAATGGTCCGAACCTTATCTTCTACACTGGTCCCAGACGCTGTAAAACCGGTGAAATCATGGGTTCCCTCTAGCTTTTTGATGGCCATCTGCATCCGCTCCACATCAAGCGTATAGGGAAAGTGAGTAGCATAGTGACGACGCATAGGATTTTTAGGACGCCCCCTATCCACGATAAACTCATAAGTCTTGCTGTGCTTGGCATAACGACAATGAAAATCATCCGCCACGATCTCAATTGAAATCACATTGATATCTTCAGGAGACTGAGTATCCAGAGCAAAACGGAGTTTTTCCTCATCCATCTGATAGGCTAGGTCAAAATGAATAACCTGACCAAGAGCATGAACCCCACTATCCGTCCTACCAGCACCGTGAACAGTGATGGCTTGCCCCTTATTGAGTCTCGTCAACGTTTTTTCGATTTCCTCTTGAACGCTCCGCGCATGAGGCTGGCGCTGAAAACCAGCAAATGCATACCCGTCATAGGAAATGATTGCTTTATATCTTGTCATGACTTCTATTTTATCAAGAAATAATCCTGCAAACAAGTTCAAAGAATATAAATTGTCTGGGTACAAAATTCCCAAAAAGAAAAACTTAGGAAACCAATCCTAAGCTCTCTTTTGAAGTACGTACATAACAAAGATAGAAGTGACAATCAACCAACATCCTGAAATGGTGAAGACCAACATACCGTTTTGAGTCACCAAGCCAATCGCCCCAAGAATGAAAGGTGTCGTAAAGGCCCCAAAGCTACATCCTAAAACAGCAAAAGACGTTGCCTGATTAAGGAGCTTGGCTGGGATTCTTTCGGAAAGAAGCTGAAAGACAGTGGTCAAGGCCACACTGTAAGAAAAACCTGCCACAACACTTCCAACTACCATCACACCCAATGACGGAGACAAGGCAATCACAATCTGCCCCAATCCAAAGGTGATACCTGACCAAAGGAGCAACCTTTCTTTAAACAGAGAGATGAAGAAAGAAAAACTCACACCTGCCAAGATACCAATCAACTGCATGATACTTAAAACCAAGCTCGATAACTGGGCATCCCCTAGACCTCTTTCCACCATCAGACTAGGAATACGAATGGTGATAGCTGTGTTGGTGCAGACAACAACTGCTGCTTCGATAGCCAATAGAAAAATCAAGCCTTTCATCTGTCCTGTCAAACGAGTCGTTTCAGCCTCTTTTTTCTTTGTTTCTTTCTTTTCTTTCCCATAAGGAACAAAGAGCAGATAAAGAATCAATACTAAAAATCCTGCACTGTAGGCCAAGAAGGTCACTGTCCATCCCCAGGATAAGAGTTGACCAACCACTAGAGTCAAAATCGATGCCCCGACAACTTCTGCTGATCCGCGAAGACCCAACATCTGGATCCGTGTCTTTCCATGATAGCGTTCGCTGATGATGGAAATGGCCTTGGCATTGATCATCCCAACACCCAAGCCAAATAAAATCCGCATAGCAAAGACAAAGTTGTAATCCTGATACCAGAAAGGGGCTGTTCCCCCGATAGAGAGGATGAGAAGTCCTAGACTAATCTGAAGACGCTCAGAAAACAGACGCTCCAAAACCCCATTTAAAACCAGCATCATCATGATTCCAAAAGAAGGAAGACTGACCAGGAGCTCGATTTGTTCTTTGGGATAGCCTTGATAGTAGTCAAACATGGCCGGCAGAGCACTTGAGATGGAAAAGGAGGTAATCAAAACGAGGGAGAGGGCCAAAATACTAGCCCGTTCTAAAAATTGTTTCATGGATTTTCTTTCTGTATATTTCTCACTGTTTATCCTTTTAAAAGGAAGATGGCAAGAAAAGAAGGAGCCCGATTGAACTAGAGACTCCGTCCTAACTTTCCTAATAGGAAGACTATTTTCGCTTGATTTGCTTGATCAGATAGAAGATGAAGCCTGCAACCATATAAGCCGCAAAAATGATCAAACACCATTTGATGACTACATCCCAACCCTTGTTCACATTCAAAAAGAAATATGGAAAGGGATTGTCCTTGGAATTTGGAATATTGAGCTTCAAGACCAGGCCGTTAAACAAGGCAAAAATCATATAAACCAAGGGCAAGATAGTCCACAAGACTGGATCCCAGATCTTGTATTGACCCTGTTTATCAAAGAAGAGGGTGTCGGCTAAAAACCAGAGTGGAACGATATAGTGGCAAAGGAAATTTTCCACTCGGTAAAAGTCTGTCGCAATCGGTGCAAGCATAAAATGGTAAATCACACAGGTAATCATGATACTCATGGTGACGCCACCCTTGAGACGAAGCAAGGTCGGACTTTGCCAATTTTCACCTGAACGGCTCATCACACGGAGTAGATAGCCCGTGAAAGTCATTACCAAGAGATTAGATAGCACCGTGTAGTAAAGGAGCATACCAAAACCACCGTGCTTGGTAATCTCTAAATAAACTCCTGTAAATGCCGCTAAGAACAAAAGCACACGACTATAAAAAATAAATTTGTAGTTCGTTTTCATAGCTAGATTTTCTTAACAAACTCTGACTTCAATTTCATAGCCCCAAAACCATCAATCTTACAGTCGATGTTGTGGTCACCTTCTACGATACGGATATTTTTAACACGAGTTCCTTGTTTCAAATCCTTTGGTGCACCTTTTACTTTCAAATCCTTGATAAGGGTCACAGTATCGCCGTCGGCCAATTTATTTCCGTTTGCATCAATAGCGACAACACCTTCTTCTACTTCTGCAACTTCAGCAGGATTCCATTCATAGGCACACTCTGGGCAGACCAAGAGATTTCCATCTTCGTAGACATATTCTGAATTACATTTTGGGCAATTTGGTAAGTTGTTCATGGGTTCTCCTTATAACATTTCGCTATTCTTTGAAAATCAAAATTTCTCGAACAGCAACTATTATACCGTAAAATCCCACTTTTGACAATGTGTCCTAAGTCTAGCAGACAAAAAAGTCACGCAACTGTTTACAGTTACATGACTTTTAAAAGATGATTGGTCATGGGCACTTATCAAGTACCTCATGATAAAAGGGGTAGCAACTATATTTTACAAACCAGGAGCTTGTCCAAGTTCTGCTGCAAGCATCCAAACTGTTTTCTCAAATTCAGCCTTAGCACCAACAAAGATATCGTTTGTAACATCATCGCCTTCTTCGTCAGTCACATCCAAAGCCTTTTGGAAAAGACTGATGAGGTAGCGATAAATAGCTAGAACACGTTCCAAGCTTTCTTCAACGTTACGGAATTCTCCTTCTTCTTCTTCGATTTCACTGTGTTGAAGGAATTCTGTCAAAGTTGAGTAAGGCTTGCCACCAAGGGTAATCAAACGTTCGCTGATTTCGTCAAGATAACCATCAAGGCTATCCATGTATTCATCCATTTTTGGATGCCATACGAGGAAACCACGACCACGCATATACCAGTGAACTTGGTGAAGGGCAATGTGAGCCACATACAAGTCTGCTACTGCTTGGTTCAATACTTCTTTTGTTTTTGCTAATGCTACTGGCGCTGTTTTAGATAATGTTGTAACGTCTTTTACTGCTTCTTTTTTCAATTCAACCATATTTCTTACCTCTTTCCTTTTTTTGTAACCATCCTATTATTGGTTACAGTATAAGTATACTACTACCATAAAACGATAGCAAGAAAAGTGTACTATCTGAGAAAAATTGTAATAGACTGATAATTTAAGAATAGTCTGGACAGTTTTGATTAGCCGACTTGCTCGGATTTACTTGAAAATTGGCTTTGGTACAGGTCATAATAAAAACCTTTTGCTTGGAGCAAACTTTCATGATTTCCCTGTTCAATAATCTGTCCATCCTTAAGAACGAGAATCTTGTCCGCTTCTTGAATAGTAGAGAGACGGTGAGCGATAACAAAGCTGGTTCTTCCCTTCATCAAGCGTTTCATGGCTTTTTGAATCAAGAGTTCCAAACGGGTGTCAACAGAGGAAGTTGCTTCATCCAGAATGAGAATTTTAGGATTGGCTAGGAGGGCACGCGCGATGGTCAAAAGTTGTTTTTGCCCTAGGGAAATATTGCTCGACTCTTGGTTCATCTCCATGTTATAACCACCAGGAAGAGTTCGGATAAAGTGGTCTACATTTGCTGCTTTGGCAGCTTCTATTATTTCCTCGTCACTGGCGTCAAGATTTCCAAAACGTAGGTTTTCTTTGATCGTACCTTCATATAGCCAAGCATCCTGCAAGACCATCCCAAACTGACGGCGATAGTCTTGACGTGACAACTGGCGAATATCCTGCCCGTCAACCAAGATTGCGCCTGCTGTGACATCGTAAAAGCGCATAAGCAGATTGATCAAGGTCGTCTTACCAGCTCCAGTAGGACCAACAATCGCCACCATCTCTCCCGGTTGAACTTCCAGATTAAAGTCTCGAATCAATGGTTTGTTTTCAACATACTGGAAGTCAACATGTTGGAAGGTCACCTGACCTGTTAAGGGTTCAAGGATTTCGAGTTCTTCTCCCTTGACTTCCTCTGTCTCATCCAAGATGTCGAAGATGCGGTCTAGCGAAGACTTAGCACTTTGCATTTGACCCGCGAGTTGTGTGATGTTTTGGATAGGCTGGCTGACCTGCCAAACGTACTGAACAAAGGCCTGCATATTCCCCACTGTCAAACGCCCCGCAATCACTTGCAAACCACCAAGAACTGCAACGATCAGATAGGTCAAGTCCGATACAGCATGAAGGGCTGGCATCATGAGTCCAGAGATAAAGCTGGCTTTAAAACCAATACGTTGGAGATCGTCTGTAATCTTAGAAAATTCTTTATGAGAAGTTTCCTCACGACCATAGAGTTTCAAAACATTAAAACCTGTAAGATTTTCCTGCACATAGCCATTCATCTGTCCTAAAATAGCTGCCTGTTCTTTAAAATAAGGCTGAGAACGTTTCAGGATACTTCTGGCACCAAAATAAGTCACCGGAATGGATAGAATCACCACTATAGCCAGTTGAAAGTTCAAGTATAAAACCATTCCCATGACGAGAACAATCGTCAAAACGGCATTGACAATTTGGAGAAAAGACTGTTGAAGAGCATTAGACACTGTCTCAACGTCACTGGTAAAGCGCCCCAACAAATCACCAAATTGGTGTTTGTAAAAGAAAGATACTGGGATACGATTGATTTTCTCGGTCATTTCATTTCGCAAATCCTGAGTCATAGACTGGACCGCATTGGTCATGAAATAGTTGGAATAATAAGACCCAAGTTCATACAAGAGACCTCTAAAGAGGTAAATGATTAAAACATTTCCGATGTAGCCAGTATTGATACGAGCGCCTGCAAGACCATTAGCCATATCTAAGAGATTCTTTGTCAACTCCGTAATGGCTAGCCCCAATACAAAAGGCTCCAAGACACTCATGACTACGCTTAAAACTTTTAGAAAGACTGCAAAAAAGACAGAAAAACGGTAGGCTTTCAAATAGCTCCACAGACGAGCCAAACTAGATTGTGTTTTCATATTTCCTCCTATTCTTCTGTTAGAGATGCATTTTTCAACTGCGACTCAGCAATCTCACGATAGATATCATTGGTTTCCATTAATTCCTCATGGCGACCGCGACCCACGATTTCTCCCTTATCCAGAACGATGATCTGATCCGCGTCCATAATCGTTCCAACACGTTGAGCAACAATTAAAACTGTAGCATTTTGAGTAACTTCCTTGAGACGACGACGTAAAATAGCATCCGTACGATAATCTAAGGCTGAGAAGGAATCGTCAAAAATATAGATATCAGGATTCTTTATGACCGCTCTTGCAATTGAGAGACGTTGTTTCTGTCCCCCAGAAAGATTGCTTCCACCTTCAGCTAGATGGGTCGCAAAGCCTTCTTCTCGGCTTTCGATAAAATCTTTGGCTTGCGCCACATCCGCTGCCTGATGTAAATCTTTGTAACTAGCATCTTCCTTCCCATAGCGGATATTTTCAGCGATAGTTCCGGTAAAGAGCAAGGCCTTCTGGGGAATAAAACCAATCTTTTGACGAAGAGACTTAAGTCGATAATCCCTCACATCGATACCATCAACTTTGATTTTCCCAAGCGTGACATCGTAAAAACGAGGAATCAATTGCACAAGAGAGGACTTACCAGATCCGGTTGAACCGATAAAGGCAATGGTTTCACCCGGTTTAGCGCTGAAAGAAATGTTATGCAAAACAGGATTTTCCGTCTCGCCAGGATAGGCAAAGGTGACATTTTCAAATTCCAAATATCCGTGGGTTGCTGTCTCTCTGACGCCTCCTTCATTGGGATCAATAGAAATCGGCATATCCATGACTTCTTTCAAACGTTCACTCGAAACGGCTGTACGAGGATACATAGTGAAGAGATTGGATAGAAAAAGGAAGGACAAGAGGGCGTGGAAACTATATTCGATAAAGGCTACTAGGTCCCCAATTTGCAAGCTTCCTTGTTTGATAGGGTCCAGAGCAAACCAGACAATAGCTACAATCATGGCAATGATAATCTGAACAAACAAGGGTTCCGTCAAACCGGTTAGTTTAAACAGACGATTGGAATTAGCTGCATAGACTGCATTTTGTCCTGCAAAGCGTTCCTCTTGAAACTCCTCACGGGTAAAGGCACGAATGACACGGAGTCCCATCAGATTTTCCCTGGCATATTGGTTTATCTTATCTAAGGTAGCCTGCTGTTTCTCTGATAATGGTCGAGTCTTGACCGCTACATAAATGACCACCACAGCTAAGAAAGGTACTGCAAAGGCCACTATCCAGGCTAATGACGGACTGGTCAGGAAGATCATTAAGATACTAGACAGCATCATCATGGGGGTGATGACACCCAGTTTTAAGGTCTGTTCTGCAAACTGCATGAGAACAAAGGCATCACTGGTAATGCGAGTAACCAGTGAAGACACTCCAATCTTTTCATATTCATGATGAGAATACTCTTGTAATTTGGCATAGAGATCATCCCTCATATCCTTGACCATATTGGTCGTCAGCTTACTAGCAGCGTAGGCTAAGACTATACGCCCCAAGGTTCCACATAGGATAATCACCAGCATAATTGCAGCCCAAACATACAATTGCTGTTCATTCCCTTTATTCACACCTTCATCAATCATCCGAGCCAGAACAGTTGGCAGTCCAAGATTGACAATAACAAAGAAAACCGCTCCAAAGAAATCCAAGAATAACCACTTGGGATATTTTTTCAAATAAGACCAAATATAGAGCATAACTCCCCCTTTCATAACTTTTTGATATAGAAAAGAGCGCGCATCTGCACGCCTTTCTTTCCCTAAGGAACTTTCCTATTCTAGAAAAATCCATCTTTCACAAGAATGCTCCAAGTAAAAATAAGACAGGCAGTCAAAGTCACTTAGTACCTTTAACTGTCTGTCTGAAATAACTTAGATTATTTTACAAAGTCAAGCAATGCCAAGAAGCTTTCAGCTTCAAGTGACGCACCACCAACAAGGGCACCGTCAACGTCTGGACAAGCCATGTATGAAGCAACGTTTTCAGGTTTAACTGAACCACCGTATTGAACACGTACTTTATCAGCTACTTCTTGACCAAAGTCAGCAGCTACAACGTCACGAACAACTTTACACATTTTTTGTGCGTCGTCTTGTGAAGCTGATTTACCGGTACCGATAGCCCAGATTGGCTCGTAAGCGATAACTGTTGAAGCAACTTGTTCAGCTGTCAAGCCAGCCAATGCAGCAGATACTTGAGCACCTACGAATTCAGCCGCTTTACCAGCTTCGTAAGTTTCAAGTGACTCACCACAACAAATGATTGGAAGCATACCATTTGCAAAGATTGCTTTTGCTTTTTTGTTGATATCTTCGTCAGTTTCATGGAAGTAGTCACGACGTTCTGAGTGACCAATCACAACGTAGTCTGTACCGATTTCTTTCAAAACTTGTGGGCTAGTTTCACCAGTGAACGCACCTGCATTTTCAAAGTAGCAATTTTGAGCAGCAACTTTAAGGTTTGAACCTTTAGCAGCAGCAAGAACAGCTGTCAAATCAACTGCAGGAGCTGCGATACCTGCTTCAACAAGGTCTGATGAAGGAAGTTTTGATGCAACGGCTTCAACGAATGCTTTTGCTTCTTCTGGATTTTTGTTCATTTTCCAGTTACCAGCGATAAATGGTTTACGTGACATTTCACATACCTCTTTTTTCATTTTATTCACTATTATTCTATCATATTTATAAGGAGCTTGCAAACCTTACTCTAATTTTCAAGATTTTTCAAGCGACTAATCGTGCCACAAATTCATGGCATCGAGGAAATCAGCCGAAGCCTGAACTTGTTTGGGATTGTTCGCTTCTCGCTCTGCTCGTTTGGCTTCTACTTGGGCAACAGATTGAATGCCTTCATGGCGCCAGTTTCGTAAGATTGCCTGAATATATTTCCAGTTTGGCTTGCCATTGAGGACGGCCTCTCGGAGAGCTTCCTTAATCAAATCCGCCTTGATCCCATCTTCTTTGACAGTCTTGGAAAGATCTTCGATTTCAAACGGCGTCAGCAAGCGCCCTAATTCTTGCTGAAAGGTTTCAACCAGATCCTTCAATTGATTTTGCGGGTTTGGGGCAGTCACAACTGGAGTTTGGGTATCCAACAAGCTATCTAAGCGTTCAAAAGCCAGACTAGCATCAAAAATAAGCTCAATTTCCCCATTTAGTTCAATGGTCCGATATTGCAGTAAACCATTTTCAGTCAAATTCGAAATGGATTGGTTGACATCTGCCACCTCTTTCCCAATGATTTCAGCAATCTGACTAGGTGAAACATCTCCTAAGGCTGTGGTATTTTGTAAATAGAAAAATTGCCAGACCAGAAAATCTTCGCTGGAAGGAAAGAGTTCCTTAAAATGCAAGAGCAGGGCACTTGGCAAAACCAAGTTCCCTGATTTAAAAGCGTCAAAATATGTCATAATTCCTCTTATAGATATCCAAATGCAGCCGCATCATCCTCTACCTTTCTCCAGTCAAAAGGGGTTTCTTGATAAACTGCATAGTTTACCCAATTGCTGAAAAAGAGGGCAGCTGATGAAGACCAACAGAGACAGGGCGTCTCATTTACATCATCATTTTTAAAGTAGTTCTCTGGGATATGAGGGTCGAGTCCCGCCTCATAATCACGAAAATACTCTCTTGCCAAAGTGTCACGATCGTACTCCAAATGACCAAAACTATAAATCTCACGCAAATCTCGACTAGCTAGGATAGAAACCCCAACCTCAGGACCTTCTGACAGAATCTCCAGATTGGTCTTGTTTAAGATTTCTTCTTTTAAAATCTCAGTATGACGAGAATGAGGAGCTACATAGCGATCATCAAAACCTCTAAAAAGAAGGTGCCCTTCTTTCAAGGTGTCCTGTGGATAAATGCCTGATAGTTTCCGATCCATCTGGTGCTTTTCAACGCCATAGCGAACATAAAGACCTGCTTGTGCTCCCCAACAGATATGTAGGGTTGAAAAAACATGCGTCTTGGACCATTCGATGACCTGCTTGAATTCCTCCCAGTAGTCCACCTCTTCAAAAGACAAATGCTCGACTGGTGCTCCTGTGATAATCATTCCATCAAAAAAGTCATCCTTGACCTCTGGAAAGGTCTTATAGAAGGTTTCCATATGTTCGGCACGAGTTGTCTTGGAACGATGTGTTTCCATATATAAGAAATCAATATCTAATTGTAAAGGGGTATTCGCCAAATGTCGCAAGAGTTGCGTTTCTGTTACCATTTTTTGAGGCATGAGATTTAAAATCAAAATCTTCAAGGGGCGAATATCCTGATGAGCAGCCCTTTGGTCATCCATAACAAAGATATTTTCTGTCCTTAAAATCTCTACAGCTGGTAATTTTTTATCAATTCGAATCGGCATAATACCCTCCTAACAGTTCTCTATTTCGGGAATGATGTTGTCTGTTTGAAAGTAAAAACCTCCAAATACTTCTTCCCTTTATTATACTGTATGAAGATATAGTTTTCAATTATAGTTTTTCTCTAACTAGCTATAGTTAATTTATATAGCAGATGAAGAGAAAACAGCCCCAAGGACTGTTTTTCATTAATAATGCATAAGTACCTTGTAATCGTAGTCTCCGATTTTTTCACGGCCTTTAAGCTCATCCAACTCAATCAAGAAAGCACAACCGGCTACAACACCACCAAGTCTTTCAATCATCTCAATCGTTGCCTTGACAGTTCCACCTGTTGCCAAAAGATCATCTACGATGAGAACACGTTGGCCTGGCTTGATCGCATCAGCATGCATAGTTAAGGTATCAATACCGTACTCTTTCTCATAGTCAGCAGAAATGACTTCACGTGGCAATTTCCCTGGTTTACGAACGGGTGCAAAGCCAATTCCCAACTCAAAAGCAACTGGGCAGCCCACGATAAAGCCGCGAGCCTCTGGGCCCACGATCATGTCAATCTTCTTATCGGTTGCATACTGAACAATTTCACGAACTGCGTAGCTATAAGCATTTCCATCTGCCATCAAAGGGCTAATATCACGGAAGGTAATACCTTCCTTAGGGTAATTTTCAATCGTTGCGATATAATCTTTTAAATTCATCTTTTTCTTTCTTTCAAAGTTTTTTACTCTCTATTATACCATATTTTCTGTGAAAGAAGAAGAGGAAAAGCACTATTGCTACAAACCTGATCAATGAACTGATTTTTCTAAAAGGTCATACTCATAAAAAAACGAGCACTTTCGCACTCGTCCTTTCTTTTATAAACTACTGATTAAAGTGAATTTACGTCAACTTTGATACCAACACCTTGTGTAGTTGTGATTGTCAAGTTTGTTACATAAGTTCCTTTAGCTGTAGCTGGTTTTGATTTTTGGATTGTTTCGTTGAAAGCTTTGAAGTTTTCAACCAATTTTTCAGCTTCAAATGATACTTTACCGATGATTGCTTGAACGTTACCTGCACGGTCAGCACGATAAGTGATTTTACCACCTTTAGACTCTTCAACTGCTTTAGCAACATCCATTGTTACAGTACCAGTTTTAGGGTTTGGCATCAAGTTACGTGGTCCAAGGACACGTCCAAGACGTCCAACAAGAGCCATCATGTCAGGTGTAGCGATAACTACGTCGAAATCCAACCAACCGTCGTTGATTTTCGCAACAAGATCATCTTCACCAACAAAGTCTGCACCTGCAGCTTTTGCTTCCTCAGCTTTTGCACCACGTGCAAAAACAAGAACGCGTGAAGTTTTACCAGTTCCGTTTGGCAATACCATTGCTCCACGGATTTGTTGGTCAGCTTTTTTAACGTCGATGTTCAAGTTGTAAGCAACTTCTACAGTTGCGTCAAATTTTGCAAAGTTAGTTTCTTTTGCAAGTGCTACAGCTTCTTCTACACTGTATGCTTTTGTGCTGTCGATTTTCTCAAGAGCAGCACGAAGTTGTTTGCTTTTTTTAGCCATTTTCTATTCTCCTTGTAAGTGGTTCAATCGATTTTCATCTCCCACGTCACTCCTCGAAATGATGAAGTCTTGCGGGTTTTCAGTCTATTATTTTCCTTTTCCTACTTCGTTAAGTTCCCTTACTGTACCTAAGTACAAGCCTCAGTCTCTTGCCTAGTATGAAAAGCAACTAATAGACTGCTGTGAGATTTTCTACTGTGTTATTGATTAGTCAACAACAGTGAATCCCATAGAACGAGCAGTACCTTCGATCATACGCATTGCAGACTCAATGTTTGCTGCGTTCAAATCTGGCATCTTAGTTTCTGCAATTTCTTGTACTTGTGCACGAGTAACTGTAGCAACTTTAGTTTTGTTAGGTGTACCTGATCCTTTTTCAACACCTGCAGCTTTTTTCAAAAGAACAGCAGCTGGTGGTGTTTTTGTAACGAAAGTAAATGATTTGTCTTCGTATACTGAGATAACAACTGGAATGATCATACCAGCTTGGTCAGCTGTACGAGCGTTGAACTCTTTTGTGAATCCCATGATGTTGATACCAGCTTGACCAAGAGCAGGTCCAACTGGTGGAGCTGGTGTAGCTTTACCAGCAGGGATTTGCAATTTTACAAGTTTTTCGACTTTTTTAGCCATTTTTAAATCCTCCTTTGTGGTTTTGGCGGTAATTAAAGATTTTTACCTCCCACAAGTATGCTTTACACATACCTTTCCATTATACACTATTTATCTAAAAATGCAAGAAAAAACTTTCGTTTTTAATCGACGTAATCTCCGCCTTCAAAGCCATAGTATTCTTCCAAACTGAGACCACTTGCAGCAATCTCTTTGGCTTCTTTTCCGACATAACGAAGGTGCCATTCTTCTGCCATGTAGCCAGTCTCTTTTTCCTTGCCTTTGAGATAGCGAACGACAAAGCCATAGTCAGCCGCATGATCCAAGAGCCACTGGGCCGCCTTCTCTTCTGTCACTAACTCTCCGTTAGTCCCAATCAAATCAAAAGCAAGACCCGTTTGGTGTTCACTATAACCTGGGCGAGCTGAGTAGCGATCTGCTGCTTCTTTGCCATCTTGATTGACATAGTCTTGGTAGAGCTTAGCCTGAGTTTCATAACTTCTAAAACCACTGTAGTGATCGCTGATTGGGTAGCCAGCTGCTTGCATTGCTGCAATGAGTTTCAGCAACTCTGCTTTAGCTGTTGGATTTTCTCCTGGATTATAGTCTTTTGACAAAGGATAGTGCTTATTAGCTATGACGATTTCATCGTACTTCCCTTGAATACTATAGTAGTCTCCCTTATTGACAACTTCTGCCTTCTTCTGACTAGAGGCTTGAGATTTGCTCCCTACAGTTCCTTCAGGTTGACTAGTTTGTTCCGTTTTTTGAGTGTTTTCTTCATTTTTAGGTGTTTCTTGAGAACATGCTGCTAGGGTTACTGCCAGCAAACCAGATAAAACGATGTATCTTTTTTTCATTTTTTCTTCCTCTCTTATACCAAGTGCTTCTCTAATTCATCGGATAAGGCTTTAATCATTTGTTCCAATTCATGGGATTTCACTTGGCAATCTTCTGCCGCCATTTCTTCCCAGGGCACCCACCAGACTGGACCACGGCCATTCAATCCATGGCCCCTCATATCACCTGATCGTCTTGGAAAGAGGTGCCAGTGAGCGTGGGCATCCCCATTTCCTAGAAGTTCGATGTTCATCTTTTCAGCTTTAAACGTTTTGGCGACAGCTTCTTGGACCAAACTCATTTCCTCTAGAAAACGAAGTTTTTCAGAAGTCTCCATATGGTGGAGTTCTGTGACATGCTCTTTTGCCAGAAATAAGGTATAGCCCTTAAAGTATTGGTGGTCTCCAATGACAACATAGCCTGTTTCTAGTTCTTTTACAAAGTAGGGATTTTCCCCTGCCTTGATCCATTCAATTCTTTGACAAATCAAGCACATATTAGTCTACCAATGCACTCTTGAGATAGGCATCAACCATACGCTCAGTCGCCACGACCGAATCAATGTGTGTTCGTTCGTAAGAGTGACTGGATTCAATACCAGCTCCAAGGAGGGCATGTTTGACCTCTGCTCCTGATGACATAGCCGCTGAAGCATCCGAACCGTAAAATGGATAAATGTCGAGCTTAAATGGAATATCTTGCTCTTTCGCCAAAGCTACCAAGTGTTGACGGAAGTCATAGTGATAGGGACCTGAAGCGTCCTTGACACAGATAGACACTGTATATTCGTCTGTTTGCTGGTCATCGCCCATGGCTCCCATATCTACAGCTAGATATTCTACTACCTGAGCTGGAATATTGGAGTTAGCACCGTGGCCCACCTCTTCGAAGACTGAAAAAGCAAAATGAGTTGTTACTGGCAATGCAATCCCCTCTTCCTTATAAACACGAAGAAGATTGAGCAAAATTGCTGCGCTGACCTTGTCATCCAAGTGACGGGACTTGATAAAACCAGTCTCTGTCACGACAGTACGTGGATCAAAGCTGATAAAGTCTCCAACCTCGATGCCCAAGGCACGCGTTTCTTTTTCATTGGTCACTTTTGCATCCAAACGCACTTCCATATTGTCCTGTGTGCGTTCTGCAGTTCCTGCATCTTTGTAGACATGGCAAGATGTCTGGTGGATGAGGATAGTTCCAGATACCGTTTTACCTGTACTAGCCACATGAACGGTACAGTTCTCTCCCTCAATCATGTTCCAAGGAAAACCACCGATACGATCTAATTTGAGACGACCGTCAGGTTTGACAGCACGTACAATGGCTCCGAGTGTGTCCACATGGGCAGTCACATAGCGATGTTGTTCGTCGTTTTGACCTTTAATCGTTACATTGACACCACCCTTAGCTGTGCGAACAGGCTGGTAACCAAGCTCTTCTAAAGTACGGACTAAGTAGTCTGAAATCTCACGAGTAAAGCCCGTTGGAGATGCAATAGCGGTTAATTCTTTGATATAGTTTATCGTTTGATTCATTTCTTCACCTCTTTTGCTACCTATTATAGCACATTTTAGTAGAGAGGAAAAAAGAAAAATCACTCCTGTAGAGTTGACTTACAAAAGTGATTTCTATTTTTTATTCCATCTCAAAAACATCACTCTCTTGCTTGTTAGGAAGGACCAAGGAAAGCAAGATACCGATGATAGCTGGCACCAACCATGGTAGAGAGGCAGCTGCAAATGGAAGAGCATTGACGAGATTTGCTAGAAACTCAATCTTAAAAGAACTTCCAAGGACGCTTGCAAGAGCAATCGCTGTAACAAGCCCAATGGTTAACTGCATGCCCGGTTTTGATAGGGGCACAAACTTATTAACAATCACGATCATCACAATGGCGATGGTGATTGGGTACAAGATTACTAATACTGGAACTGAGTACTTGATGATTGCATCCAGACCGAGGTTGGCAATGGCAAGTCCAATCAAGGTAAAGACAGTTGCATAGACCTTGTAGCTGATTTGTGGGAAACGTCCATTAAAGAACTCAGCTGTAGACACAATCAAGCCAACTGTCGTTGTGAAGCAGGTTACAGTTACCATAACAGCAAGGAAGAGTTGAGCTGTTGAACCAAAGATTTCCTGAGTTGCTTGTGACAAGATATAAACGCCTGGTGTTCCACCCTTCATCACTTCTGCCGGTACTGGGAAGTGATTTCCGAGAAATCCTAAACCGATGTAAAGAGCACTAAAGGCAAGGGCTACGACGATTCCAACCACCCAAATAGTTGAAATGTACTCTTTCTTACTTGAGAATCCAAGTTGTTTCAAGGTTTGAACAGCAATCACACTAAAGGCGACTGAAGCAAGAGCATCCAAGGTATTATACCCTTCTAGGAAACCTGTCCCAAAAGCAGAGGATTGATAGGCTTCTGAGGCCGCTTGAGGACTTGTTCCACCATACTTGAAGGCACCTAGTACAACCAAGATAACGATCAACAAAGCAAAGACTGGTGTCAAGATACGTCCGATCCGATCCAAAATCTTTGATGGATTGAGTGAAATCAAATAAGCCGCTGCAAAATATAGTACGGTAAAGACAATCAATCCAAGTCCTTTATTCGCATCTGATAAAAGGGGGCTAATCCCGACTTCGTAAGCTGTTGTGGCTGTACGTGGAATGGCAAAGAAGGGACCAATTGATAAATATAGGACTGCGAGATAAAGCGTCGCAAACCAAGGTGAGATTTTCTTAGAAATCTCATAAATGTATCCCTTAGGATTGAGAGTTCCAATAATGAGAGTCAAAACGGCGATACCGACGCCTGAAAAGACAAAACCTGCAATGGCAGGAAGAAAACGTTCTCCAGATAGGGCACCTAGAGAAGGCGGAAAAATCAAGTTCCCCGCACCAAAAAATATTCCAAACAGGAGCAAACCTGTTAGGGCACCTTTTTTAGCCATAAAGAATCTCCTTCATATTTCTAAAATACTGACCTAGTATATCACGAATAAGAGTATGAAAAAAGCATCACGAAGTAAATATTGAATGTTTTCAATATTTTTAAAAATAAGAATTATCTAAAAATAAAATTCTCCTACCTAGTACACACCAAGTAGGAGAAATGCAAAATTTTAAAGATTTTCAAAGGCCGTCATGCCACCTTGAACATTGATGACCTTATATCCATGCTCCTCTAAAAACTGGCAAGCACGAGCTGATCTCATCCCAGATTTACAAATAACATAATGTAACTGCTCCTTACCCAACTGCTCATAAGTATCAGCCAGTTGACTAAGCGGTAAGTTGTGTGCACCTTCTAAATGAAGCATCTTGAACTCTTCTATTTCTCTCACGTCCACTAGAGAAAGCTGACCATTTTGGTAAAGCTGATAAAATTCATCGAAGGAGATTTCTTTCATTCTTTTTCTCCTAAAATCGTTTTAATTCTTCTTTGCAACTCTGGCACCACTTCTGACTCAAACCAAGGATTTTTAGCCATCCAGATTTGATTTCGTGGTGAGGGATGAACTAGTGGAAAATAGGTCGGCAAGTAGTTCTGGTAATGTTTTACCCTTTCTGTTACCTTGCCACTAATTTTCTCATGTAAATAATAGGCTTGGGCATATTGCCCAATCAAAAGTGTCAATTCAATATTTGGACATTCCTTGAGGAGTTGTGGGTGCCATTTTTCGGCAAAGCCTTTACGGGGTGGAAGGTCGCCTGATTTGCCATGTCCTGGGAAATAAAAGTCCATGGGAATAACTGCAAACAAGCCCGAATTGTAAAAGGTATCTTCATCTACACCTAGCCACTCACGCAGACGATCACCACTCTTATCCTTCCAATAAATCCCAGCTTCTTGCGTTTTAAACCCCGGAGCTTGACCGACAATATTGATGCGAGCAGTTTTTGGAGCCGCAAAGAGAGGTTCGATTCCGCGTTCTGTGTAGCTGGCATTCTGTGAATCAGCCATAATAGCTTGCTTGATTCTTTCGATTTGAGACATCTGTTTTCCCTCCAAAAAGAAGTCTAAGCATAAAATCTCAGACTTCTATCGTTTTATTTGATCAATTCATAGATAGCTTCTGCATAGATTGCTGCTGCTCGGAAGAGATCGTCCAAGGCGATAAATTCGTTGGCTTGGTGCATAGTGTCAATTGAGTCTGGGAACATCGCACCATAGGCAACCCCACGTTCCAGCAAGCGACCAAAGGTACCACCACCGATGACTTGCTCGTGACCTTGAAGACCAGTTTGTTTTTCATAAACATTCAACAAGGTTTGTACAAGTGGATCTTCCATTGGCACATAGTGAGGTGTGTGACCGCGTTCAGAAAGGCTAACAGAAGCAACTGGCAAATTTTCAAGGATTGACTTGATTTGCTCTGGGCTTGTTCCTTTTGGATAACGGAAGTTGAGGGCAATGGTATTGTCAGCACTTGCTTCATCAAAGCGGAAGACACCCGCATTCATAGAAAGGACACCCATTTTTTCATCCACATGAGCCACTTTTAAGTTTTTACCTTCATGGTCATTCAAGAGAATCTTACTAGCAACATCAAGGTAGTCTTTTGCTGGTCCAGCAAAGTCAAATTGGCTGAGGAAGAGTGCTAGGTAAGTAGCTCCATTGACACCTGAAGCAGGCATAGCACCGTGGGCAGATTTACCAATCACAGTCACCTTGTACTGACCGTTTTCTTCGTGGATTTCTCCTCTAAGCTTGTGCTCTGCAACAAAGGCATCTAGTTTCCCTTGCAAGTCAGTCAAATCACCTGAAACAACTGCTGTTGCTGACTCTGGTACCATGTTTTCACGTAAACCACCTGTAAAACTGTGAAGACGGGCAGCGCCAGTATTTTCACCCGCAAAGTGAAGATATTCTGTGATATTTCCTTTTTCACCGTTGATGATAGGGAATTCAGCATCTGGAGAGAAACCGAAGTCTGGTTTCGCAAGTCCTACATGTTCAAAGTAGTAATCCATGTCTGCCCAACCTGATTCTTCGTCTGTTCCGACGATGAAACGAACTTTTTTAGAAGTTGGAAGGCCCAATTCTTTGATGATTTTCAAACCATAGTAACAAGCTGTTGTAGGACCCTTGTCATCTGAAGCACCACGCGCATAGAGGCGGCCATCTTTGATAGTTGGTGTATAAGGGTCTGTGTCCCAACCGCTACCAGCTGGCACCACGTCCATATGGGCAAAGATTCCGAGAACTTCTTCTCCTTCACCAAACTCAAAATGTCCTGCATAGTTATCAACATTTTTAGTCGGATAGCCATCGCGGTCTGCAATTTCAAGGAATTTTTCCAAGGCTTTTACTGGACCAGGTCCAAATGGATGATTAGCATCCGCCTTGCTGTCATCACGTTCTGAGTTAATTTCCAAAAGGCTAAACAAGTCAGCCAAGAGGTCTTCTTTGCGTTTTTCTACTTCTGCTGTAAAATCAATTGCTGTCATTTTTTTCTTCCTTCTATCTTTTCTCGATGATTTCATCTACTGGCAAGCGGTAGCTTGGTTCTAATTTTTCATCTGTATAACCTACCGTAATCAAGAGTTCTGGGCGGAAACGCTCTTCAATGTCCAAAACCTCATTGGTTTTTGATTTGTCAAATCCAAGGATAATGTTAGAACCGATTCCTTGGTCTGTCAAAGCGAGAACCAAGTTCATGGCAACTAAACCTGCATTGAGGGCTAGGTAGTCACTGACCTGCTGGTCACTATAACGCGCAAATTCAGCAGGCAAATTTTTCATGTAATATTGAAGTTGCTCTTCTGAGAAATTCTTTGCACCACCGACACGAGCAACCTTGCGAGCACGTTTGGCTAGGTCTGTATCGGTAAACAAGGCAATGGTTACAGGTGCTGATGACACCTGCTCAAAGTTCGAACCATAAGCTAATTTTGCCAATTCAGCATTTTTCTCACGAACCACCACAAATTTCCATGGCTGGCTATTGTGGGCACTTGGGGCCAAAGTTGCGATTTCGATAGCCGTACGCACATCTTTAGGGTCAACTGGCTTATCAGTGAAATGCTTGGTAGCATGACGTTTTTTGTTTAATTCAAGAAATTTCATAATCGATTTCCTTTTCTAATTCTACTGCTTCCATTTTACCATATTTTGAAAGAGCTTGCAGATATTTTTCATAGAGTTAGTACTTCTTTCAAACTCTCTGCTATTAATTTGGAGCTATTTAAGTAGGTATCGCTTTAGATTTGAAGCAATCAAAAAGCAGGTGATCGAACACCTACTTTCTTATATTATTGACCAGATGTATATGGAGCAATTGCTTTATAAGCCGCTTCCAGCGCTTTCTTCATTGTGTCACGTCCAGTTTTCAACTGTTGAACAAATAGAGTACGCGTTTGTTCTGGCACTACTGTATCATCAGAACCAATACTTGAAAGGCTTTCGTTAAATGACTCTCTTACAGTCTCCATAGACTTAAGCGCTGGTTCAACTTGGGCGTTATATGCTTCTTTTCCACTCTCTGGAATTTTTTCCCCAATTTCAACTGCATGCTTTTTATAATTGTCGACTAATTTACCAAAGATTTTCTTCACATCTCCAACAGTTTTAGCATTGTCAATTTCTTCATCGGTGATCAAAACAACCTCATTATTTTCTGTCTTTGAACTAGACGTTGTTGATGAGGTCTCTGAAGAAGAAGTTTGTTCTATAGAGCTTGAAGCCTTAGTCGAAGAATCAGACGTTGTTTTCCCTGAACATGCTGCTAAAACAATAACAGATAAAAGAGCCATACTGGCTGTAATAATTTTCTTCATAATGATCTCCTTTTTATTAAGAATTGAGTTCATTGTATAACAAAATAATTTCAATGTCAAACTTTAGCTAAGCCATCTTTTCTTCCTTATCGTCTGACTCTTTTCTAAGCGATTCGGCTACAAACCTCACTTCAAATTAAGGGCGTCCATTTTATTTCTCACTTTGCAAGAAATCAAAATAATTCTTTACCTCCTCTACATACCCATGCTTTTCGATTAAACTAGCTAAGAGTTCCAGATTGTGCCCCTGATAGTTATCTTCACGACGTAGTTCTTCATACATTTCGATAAAGGGAAGGCCCTGAGACTTAGCCAATTCTAACTCCGCTTCATAATCATAAGAAACCTTACGGAATTGGATATTGATCAATTCCCCATCTTCTACTTCTATCACGGCGTACTGGGCACGGTGATTTTTTAACGCCTCCCAATCAAAATAGGGCATGCCAATCGTACCTGGATTGATGATTTGTTGCCCTTGACTGCCGTAACGAAGCAACTGCTTGTGGACATGACCATAGACTGCCACGTCCGTTTCCTCATCTAGGAGTTGGTCAAATTTATCTGTGTTATTCCCAACAGACAAGTCACCACCATAGTTCTTATTTGGCAAATTATGAGAGAGAGAAAAGCGCAGTCCGTCAACTTCTTTCTTTTCCAGCAAAGGCAAGCTTCGTAGCCAGACAATCGTTGCAGGATCCATTCGCTCCATCAAATACTGTGTCATACGTAAGAGCTGAACTTCCTGTGGGTCTTCCAAGCCATATTGCTCATCTAAAGCCTCAAGGACACAATCATCCCAATTGCCTCGAACACTTGCTGTGATAGGAAGGCCTTTTAGCAGGGAGACTAGGTCATTTGCACCTGGACCAGGAAGAAAAATATCTCCCATAAGCCAATATTCACTGGCTCCTTGAGTTTTAGCATCTGCAATCACCGCTTCTAGCGCTGTCACATTGCCATGAATATCTGATAAAATTGCGATTTTATGGTTCATGATGATTTTCCTTTTTCTATTTCATCTAGCCAATTGTGAAACTCCCAACGAAGAGGATTTTCCTTGCCTACTTTTTGTCTCAAATGTTCTTGATATTGAAGATAGAAAGCGTAATCTCCCCAACTACTCCACACTTGAGAAGGTCTTGGGATACACAACTTTTTATTAGCCCTCTCTAACACGATGTTATCTATCGGTACGTGTAAAAAAGGAAAAACGAAGTCTAGGGGTACAGCTTCAAGCATATACAGATACTTGAACGTCATATTAATCCACTTTTGAGCATGACCATAAGTGAATCGAATCCCATTTGAGCGATAGCAATCTATCAGAACATCACAAGTCCTATGATGCCAACTATCAAAATCAGTTTGACACAGCTTGTCCCGATTCAAGAGATTTAAAATCGCTTCTTTGATACACTTAGAGGCCCGATTTCTCATCTCCAAGCGCTGTTCATCTAGCATGCCATGAAATCGCAAGGTTCGATTAAAATCAAGATAGGCTCGAGTAGTTGCAGCCAAAAATAAATCTTTTGAATTCCCAAAGTAAGCAAATCGTAAAAAAAGGAGTATATCTCTGTCAATCTCAATCCTATTCATTTCTTCTACTTTCTATCTAGCTACTTATTCTAATTCTTTTAATGGTTCCGCCACTTGAGCCAACTCCACTTCTTCCTGAGGGTTCAACTTTCTCTGCACAGCTTCTGCGACTGCTCTCGGCACACCAACTTCGACAATTTCATCCACACTAGCTTCCTTGATTTTAGTGAGAGACTTGAAATGCTTCATGATATTTTGCTTGCGTTTAGGTCCCAGACCTTCAATCCCATCCAGTTGTGATGAAAAGGAATTTTTCGAGCGTAGTTGGCGATGGAAGGTGATGGCAAAGCGGTGCACCTCATCTTGAATGCGTTGGAGGAGGAAAAATTCCTGAGAATTGCGAGACAACTCCACCACCTCCAGTGGATCTCCAAAGAGCAGTTCATGGGTTTGGTGCTTGTCATTCTTTTGCAGACCTGCAATTGGGATATCCAAACCTAGCTCTTCTTGGATGACTTGCTTAGCGATATTGACTTGACCTTGTCCCCCATCAATGACAATCAAATCAGGAGGAGTCAAACCGTCACGTTGAACTCGACTATAACGCCTGCGAATGACCTCTCGCATGCTAGCATAATCGTCTGGACCCACAACCGTTTTTATCTTGTACTTACGGTAGTCTTTTTTACTTGGTTTACCATTAACAAAGACCACCATGGCAGACACCGGACTAGTTCCTATGATATTAGAGTTATCGAAGGACTCGATGCGAACCGGAGTCGGGATTTGGAGCAAGCGTCCTAGATTTTCAATAGCTCCCTGTGTCTTTTCGACAGATTTCTCTAGCAGATTAAATTTCTGCTCTAGGCTGACTCGAGCATTCTTTATAGCTAGATTGACCAGTTGTTTTTTCTCACCACGCTGGGGCTTGAGAATCTTGGTATCCACCAAGGCATTGACAGCTTCTTCATCGATATCCTGTGGAATCAATACCTCGTTGGGAACTAGGTGGGATTTTTCTTGATAGAATTGTCCTACATAGGTCAAAAAGTCCTCGTCCGGATCGTTGTAGTAAGGGAAGAGATTGACATCCCGCTCAATGAGCTTGCCTTGACGGACAAAGAAAACCTGAACACACATCCAGCCCTTATCCACATAGTAGCCAAAAACATCGCGATTTTGAAGATCTTTGGCCATAACCCGTTGCTTGGTCCGAAGCGTTCCAATCGCCTGAATCAGGTCACGGTATTCCGCCGCACGTTCGAACTCCATACTTTTGGCTGCCTTTGCCATCTTCCCCTTGAGGTCATCGATGATTTTGTCATCCTGTCCTTTTAGAAAATCAGAAACCTCCTGAGCCATGGACTTGAAATAGGCCTCATCTTTTTTACAGATGGTATGGGCCATACATTGGCCAATATGATAGTAAAAACAAACCTTAGAGGGCGGGTTGGTACACTTACGAAAAGGAAAAATCCGATCCAGTAGTCGCTTGATTTCATTGGCCGCCCCCACATCTGGATAAGGGCCAAAGTAGAGTCCTCCGTCCTTCTTGACCTGACGGGTGATAATCAAACGAGGATAACGCTCATTGGTGATTTTGATGAAAGGATAAGACTTGTCGTCCTTTAGCATGATATTGTACTTGGGCTTGTTTTCCTTGATGAGATTGATTTCTAGGAGAAGTGCCTCAATATTGGACTCAGTGACGATAAATTCAAAATCCACAATCTCAGATACCAGAGCCTCTGTCTTGGTATCATGACTTCCACGGAAATAAGACCGCACGCGATTGCGCAGATTTTTAGCCTTTCCTACATAGATAATAGTACCATTTTTATCCTTGTGAATGTAGCAACCAGGGCTGGTTGGTAAGAGCTCTAGTTTTGATTTGATCAAGTTGTTCATAGTTCCATTATAGCAAAAAGGCCGTAACAGGACGAACAAAAAGCCCCACCAATCACTTGATGGAGGAGCTTTGATTTTATTTTAGATTGTACCAACTTCAGCTAGTCGCTACTGGTATAGAGTTCTTGAACAGCTTTCACATCCCGAGGCTGAATTCCATAGTAGGAACCTGCTGGCTGCATGACAGAAGTTTCGTTGGTATGATCCAATCCGATGGCATGCCCTAGCTCGTGCTCCGCCGTGTGCACAATCCGTTCATAAGAATAACCATAGTTTGGATTGGATAGATAATAGTGATTCAGGCGAACCGTTACGGATATAAATTGTTTGGTTAACAAATTAGTTTGACTCTCGGCTTGACCTGCTACAGCAGTCGATCCATCATTCATCTCACTTGCCACAATATCTGCCTGACTAGGATCCGCAACCACCTCAAAGGTAAAGGCTCCCGTTTGATTCCAGTTTTTTATAGCTTCTGCATAGGCACCTTGAAAGGTCTCATCCATTTGAGGTTCAATATAGATGCGAGCCGAGGCCTGGGCCCACCTGCCTTCTGCATGTTGGTGACTGTCTGTCTGAGACAAGACTTCCAGCGTTCCCGTCTCCTTCCATTGATTCCAGCCACCTTGACCAATCTGGCTCATTTTTTCAACCTGATTGACTGCAGAATGAAAATCACCAGTCAGGTACCAAAGCACTCCAAAGGCAATGAGAAGTAGAATGACCACAGTCCAAACCAGACGCCAGAAGAGACGCCAAATTCCCCAAAAAAATCGAAAGAATAATCGAATAATCCAGAACATGACGCTCCACCTTTCATAAAAATAAGAACCTATCTTAAAATCACATTCTACTTGATCAAGATAGATTCTCTATTTTACTGAAGAAAGCTGAAAGAAACCTAAAACTAAGATAAGCGCTCTTCCAAGACAAAGTCAATTGGTAGAGTAGCCAAAAAACGTTCCAATTGTTTTTCCCAGTAGTACCACTCGTGCTTACCTGGACTGTGACTATAGGTTACTTCAAAACCAAGCTTTTTGAGGTTTTTCACTGCGAGATTATTGGCAGAGTAGAGATAGTCTTGCTCCCCACACCAAGCCCATAGTTTGGTCTTTTGATCGGACTTTGCAGCCATGCTTTCAAGCGAATGAGGACTAGCTGTCCAGTCTTTGATTTCTCCAAAAACTCCTCTCCAGTAGGCAAGCGATCCCAAATCCTGACTTTCAGGAGAGAATTCCTGAAAACTGAGTGCACCAGAAAAACTAGCCGCATGAGAAAAACGATCGGTTGCGAGAGCCAGCTTGAAGGAACCATAGCCACCCATGGAGAGACCTGCTATGAAGGTTTTTTCTCGCTTGCTGGTCATATTGGGGAAGAAACGTTTCATGACTTGGGGGAGTTCTTCTGCTAGAGCTGTATAGTAGTTATAGCCATACTGAGTATCTGTGTACCAGCCATTATTTGTATTGGGCATGATGACAATGAGATTGGTCCCGCGCAACAAGCGTTCGACATTAGTTCGCTTGAGCCAGCTATTTTGATTTCCTGACATTCCGTGCAAAAGATAAAGGACAGGAATATCTGTGCAATCTGGTTCAGTCACCCGACTGCCATCTGGATAGAGTACGGTAACACCCCACTCCATATCCAAAACTTCTGAGTAATACTCAATATTCATAACCGCCATGAATCTCTCCTTTTACTATTCTATAAGAAAAAGCCGAATTTCGACTTTTTCTGTAGGTATTCTGCTTATTATTTTGCTTCCATCACGACTGGCAAGATTGCTGGGCGACGCTTGGTTTGATCAAAGAGGTACTTGGTCAGATTGTCACGAACCTTGCCTTTGAGATCTGCCCAATCAAAGTCATCACCTTGAAGATACTCTTCTACCGTTTGGTTAATCAATTCGGAACTTTCACGGAGAATGTCGCGACTCTTCTTAAGGTAGATAAATCCACGCGTGTGAACACGAGCCTTAGCCACAATCTTCTTCTCACGACGGTTAACAGTGATAGCCACGATAAAGATTCCATCCTCTGACAAGACCTTACGGTCGCGAAGAACGACATTCCCAACATCACCAATGGCATTTCCATCAATCATGACATCGCCTGCAGAAACTGCTCCAGCTGGGACGAAGTCTCCATGTTCATAGGACATGGTCGTTCCCTTTTTAGGGATGAAAATACGCTCTGGCAACATTCCAACTGCCATAGCAGCCTTGGCATGCGCATCCAACTCACGGTACTCCCCTTGGACAGGGAAAAGATATTTCGGTTGCAAAAGATTGATCATCAACTGCAAATCACGCGCATTTCCGTGTCCGGATACTCGCAAACTCTGGGTAATGAGTTTTACCACACCACCAGCTTGGTAAATCATATTTTCAACGCGAGCCACAACCGCTTCTTTGGCGGTGGATGGAGTTGTTACAATATAAACCAAGTCCCCATCCTTGATTTCTACATAACGGTGGCGCCCAACGGACATCTTGCGAAGTCCATTGATGGGTTCACCCATACGACCTGTCTCTAGGATAATCAATTCATGGTCTTCAAAACGAGACATTTCTTTTGGTTTAATCAACAAACTTTCGTTGGCCAAAGATAATTTTTTGAGACGAATCGCTGTACGAACGATATTTTCAACATCAAATCCAGTCAAAACGACTCGGCGACCAGTCTCCGCAGCCGCATCAAAAACCTGCTGGATACGAGAAAGGTTGCTGGCAACTGCTGCAACGATGATACGACCGTCCCAGTCAGCGATGGTTTGGGTAATTTCATCCCCAACTTCACTCTCGCTCGCCACCTGAATATTGCTGTCTGCATTCGCAGAATCACTGAGAAGTGCCAAGACACCGTCACGGCCGATTTCGGCTAAACGTGCAAAATCCGTCGCATAGGATTCACTAGCCGTCTGGTCAAATTTGAAGTCGCCTGTGTAAACAATGTTCCCTTTTGGTGTTTTTAACACAACTCCCAGGCTTTCCGGGATGGAGTGAGTCGTACGGAAGAAGGAAACCACCGTTCCCCCAAAGTCAATCTCCGTGTTTTCATCAATCACATGGAAGTCATTGAATTTCTTAACCGTATCATTTCCTTTGACAAAAAGTTTCGCCAACTCAATGGTCAACTCAGAACCAAACACAGGCACCTTAGCCTCTGCCAAGAGATAAGGCAGGGCACCAATGGCATCCGCATGCCCGTGGGTCAAGAAGACACCTGCGATACGGTCGCTATTTTCAAAAAGGTAGTCCATGTTTGGAATGACGACATCAACCCCTAGTTGTTCATTTTCAGGGTATTTAAGCCCTGCATCCAAAACAAAGATAGATTCATCGATTTCAGCAATGTACATATTTTTCCCATTTTCTCGTACACCACCTAGTGTTGTTAAACTGATATTACTCATTTTCCCTCCGAAACTTAATTTATCTTGATTATAGGGTGAATTCACCCTCTTATTCTAAAAGCTCTAAAACTTTCAGCCGAATCTTTTCCTACCATTATACCATTTTTTTGATTATTTTCAAAATGAAGATTTATTTTCAAAAAAGAGCTGGTTACCCAACTCTTTCCTAACTTCTACTCTTTTCTCATCAAAAAGTCATACATTTCTTGCACTGTCCCCAGCGCCATCATTTCTTGATTTTTTACGGTCTCTTTGAGATTTTGGTAAATCTGACTTTCACCAATTTCCCTTTTCGGCGCTTCTTTATTGACTGTCATGACACCGTCTTTGATCGTCACAAAACCTAGCTCTTCAAAGACTTGAATCATCTTGACCAGCAAGATTTGTTGGATATTGAGATAAGCCGCCAAATCTTTCAACTTGTAGCGAATATCAAACTCTGGAAACTGGTAAATGGTCTTGTACAATTTGGCAAACTGCTCTCTGGTCCCATAACCTGTCAGATAATAGGCTTTGTCAATGTCATTTTTGAAATAGACGGCAGAGAAATGTTGCTCCTGAAAAATGGTCTTCAGCAAGCTAATATCCTCAGGAATGGTTTTTACAACAACCGCTTCACTATTCGCCAAATCTGGCACTTTTCCAGAGAAATTCAAGACTGGAACCCCTTCTGGCAAGACTGCGTTCTTCCCACGAATGTTAAAGAGTTGAACACCTTCCACACGCGCATCTACCATCATCAACTGGAGGGCAGTTTGGCCATTCCATTGATTAACAGACAAGGTGACTGCCAATTCTAAGTTTTTTGTTTGAGCAAACTCTGTCGCCCATCTACCTTGTCCGAAGGCTACCACTTCAAAACTCGCCTCACCCTTAGAAATTTTCAGTTTGAGGTGAGCATTGCCTGCTCCCATGGTTCTAGCACTTTCGACCTGAAAATCCTTGATATAAAAGACAGGTTTCTGATTGTCCATTCCAAAAGGTGCCAACCGTTCAAAGCTTTTAACCGTTTCTAAACTAAGAGTCTCCAAATCCAGCTCTTCATCTAGATTTAACTTGTTCTTGCCACCAGCATCTGCGCCTTTTTCACGGATATAGTCTTCCAAGGCCTGAGATAAATCTGAAAGTTTCTCAACTTCCAACGTCATGCCCGCCGCACCAGCATGGCCACCAAATGCGATAAATAGGTCTCGATGGGGATCCAGAGCCTCAAAAATATCGACCGCTTCCACACTACGAGCACTACCCTTGGCACGACCGTCCTCTATATTGAGAACGATGACTGTCTGCCCCAATTCTTCCAGCAAGCGACCAGCCACGATACCCAGAACTCCAGAATTCCAGCCTTCCTTAGCCAAGACCTGAACCTTCTTCTCAGGATCAACCATGGTCTTGGCGTCTTCATAGATAGATTGAACGATTTCCTTGCGCTCTTCGTTTTTCTGATGAATCATGAGGGCAATCTCATGCGCTTCCTCATCATCAAATCCAGTCAACAAATCAATGGCTGGATTAGGGTCGTCCAATCGCCCCAAGGCATTCAAACGAGGGGCAATCTGAAAGCCAATCGTTTCTTCTGTCACTTCATTAGCAGCAATCCCAGCCATGTCCAGCATTTCTTGTAGTCCAATGCGCTGGGTATGTCCCAACATCTCTAGACCATATTGAACCAAGATACGGTTTTCATCCGTCAAACTCACCATATCTGCAATGGTACCGATAGCAACCAAATCAAGCAGTTCCACTTGCACTTCTTCTAAAAGGGCGCAAGCCAGCTTGAAAGCAACTCCACAACCAGCCAGATATTTGAAAGGATAGTTCGCACCTGGATGCTCAGGATGGACAATCGCATAGGCATCTGGTAAGGTTTCAGGCATGGAATGGTGGTCAGTCACGATAACATCTACTCCCATAGATTGGGCCAGTTCAATGGCTTCGTGACCCGCAACTCCATTGTCCACTGTCACAATCAAGGAAATCCCTTCTTGCTCGATAAAATATTTATAAACACTGGCATTGGGGCCATAGCCATCTGTAAAGCGATTAGGCAGGTAAACACGGCACTCTGCGCCCAGCTGTTCCAAACTTTCCTTAACAATAGAAGCCGAAGTCATACCATCCGCATCGTAGTCTCCATAGATGAGGATATTTTCCCCTTCTTTAATGGCCTGACGAATCCGCTCCACTGCCTTGTCCATATCATGGAGCAGATAGGGATCATGCAAGTCTTCCAAAGAAGGTTCTAAGAACTTCTTTAGACTTTCTTCATTCTGAATCCCTCTTTCAAATAATAACCGAGCCACCTCAGGACCCAGTCCAGCCTTCTTGGCTATCTTTGTAAAATCCGCATCTTCAACCTGCGGGGCAAACTGCCATTCATAAGTAGGAGTTATCAAAAAAACATCCACTCTTTCTAAGAATTCTATCGTTTCATTATAACATGATTTAGGCATTTTCTCTATCCAGATTGCTTTTTTATAACATTTTAGTGAATCTTTTTCAGATATGATTTGACAAGGCAATTTTTTTGTTGTAAAATCGTGTTATAAAATCTAACACAAAGGAGATCTCTCATGGCTTTAGTAGAATTTAAACACGTCGAAAAATATTACGGAGACTACCACGCACTCCGCGACATCAATCTCCGTTTTGAAAAAGGACAAGTCGTTGTCCTGCTTGGACCTTCAGGCTCTGGAAAGTCCACTCTTATCCGTACGATCAATGGTTTAGAGGCTGTTGACAAAGGAAGTCTCCTAGTCAATGGACACCAAGTAGCAGGTGCTAGTCAGAAAGAATTAGTGCCTCTTCGCAAGGAAGTCGGTATGGTTTTCCAGCATTTTAATCTCTATCCACACAAAACTGTGTTAGAAAACGTAACACTTGCGCCCATAAAAGTTCTAGGAATTGATAAAAAAGAGGCTGAAAAAACAGCCCAAAAATATCTAGAATTTGTAAATATGTGGGACAAGAAAGATTCTTACCCAGCCATGCTATCTGGTGGACAAAAACAACGGATCGCCATCGCTCGTGGTCTTGCCATGCATCCGGAGCTCCTCCTCTTTGATGAGCCAACATCAGCCCTTGACCCTGAAACCATCGGCGATGTTCTGGCTGTTATGCAAAAATTGGCTCAAGATGGGATGAATATGATCATCGTTACCCACGAAATGGGCTTTGCCCGAGAGGTTGCTGACCGCATTATCTTTATGGCTGATGGAGAAGTTTTAGTAGATACGACAGATGTCGACGACTTTTTCGACAATCCAAGCGAACCTCGTGCCCAACAGTTCCTCAGCAAAATTATCAACCACGAAAGTGACAAAGTCAAATAAGGAGGCGCCTATGAAAAAGAAATTCTTTTTATCCGCATTATTGATTAGCCTTTTCAGCCTTGCTGCTGCCAAACCAGTTCAGGCTGATACCAGCGTCGCAGACATTCAAAAAAGAGGCGAACTGGTTGTCGGTGTCAAACAAGACGTTCCCAATTTTGGTTACAAAGATCCCAAGACCGGTACTTATTCTGGTGTCGAAACGGACTTGGCCAAGATGATTGCGGATGAACTCAAGGTCAAGATTCGCTACGTTCCTGTTACCGCTCAAACCCGCGGTCCACTACTAGACAATGAACAAGTCGACATGGATATCGCAACCTTCACCATCACAGATGAACGCAAAAAACTCTATAACTTTACAAGTCCCTACTACACGGACGCTTCTGGCTTTTTGGTCAATAAATCTGCCAACATCAAAAGCATTGAGGACCTAAACGGTAAAACTATTGGGGTTGCCCAAGGATCCATCACCCAACGCCTGATTACTGAACTGGGCAAAAAGAAAGGTCTAACCTTTAAATTCGTCGAACTTGGTTCCTACCCAGAATTGATTACTTCCCTTCATGCTCACCGTATTGATGCCTTCTCTGTGGACCGCTCTATCCTGTCTGGCTACATCAGCAAACGTACAGAACTGCTAGATGATAGTTTCAAGCCATCTGACTACGGTATCGTCACCAAGAAATCAAATACCGAGCTAAACAACTATCTTGATACCTTGGTCACTAAATGGAGCAAGGATGGTAGTTTGCAGAAACTTTATGACCGTTACAAGCTTAAACCATCTAGCCATACTGCAGATTAAGGAGGATACCCCATGACAGATTTATCATCTTGGACAGCCTATTTTCAGGATTTTGGACAATTTTTCAATGGTTTCCTCTTCACTCTCGCCCTAGCAATTGGATCCTTTATCCTAGCCATGGTTTTGGGCATCTTCTTCGGAGCTATGTCGACCAGTAAACGTCCATTCTTACGAATCCTAGCTCGCATCTTTGTCGAATTTTACCAAAATACTCCCCTCTTGGTGCAGTTTGTTATCGTCTTTTATGGTCTACCTCTTATCAGTGAACACACCATCATGATTCCGATTTATTGGACAGCTGTTCTCTGCGTCGGACTCTATCACGGTGCCTATATTGCTGAGGTTATTCGTTCAGGGATTCAGTCTATTCCTAGTGGTCAGATGGAGGCCGCCTTATCACAAGGTTTCACCTATATCAGTGCTATGCGCTTGATTATCTTGCCTCAGGCCTTCCGTATCATCCTTCCTCCTTTGACCAACCAAATCGTTAACCTTATCAAGAATACTTCAACTGTTGCTATCATCTCTGGAGTGGACTTGATGTTTGTGACCAAGTCTTGGTCAGCTCTCAACGGAAACTACATCCCAGCCTTTCTAGGTGCTGCTCTACTCTACTTTGCTCTATGCTTCCCTGTTGCCCAGTTTGGTCGCAAGATGGAGCAAGCCAACAAAAAAGCCTATTCACTTTAGGAGGTTACTATGGAATCTATTTTAGAAGTTTTGACCCCAGATAACCTAGTCTTTATCTTTAAAGGCTTCGGCTTGACCCTCTATATTTCTCTGATTGCCATCGTCCTTTCTACCCTTATCGGAACAGTGCTAGCTGTCATGAGAAATGGGAAAAATCCTGTCTTGCGGATCATCTCCAGCATTTATATCGAGTTTGTACGTAACGTTCCCAACCTTCTCTGGATTTTCACTATCTTTTTGGTGTTTAAGATGAAGTCCACACCAGCAGGAATCACTGCCTTTACCCTTTTTACCTCAGCAGCCCTAGCTGAGATTATCCGAGGTGGTCTTAATGCTGTGGACAAGGGGCAGTACGAAGCAGGAATGTCACAAGGATTCACTTCAGCCCAAATCCTCTACTACATCATTCTCCCACAAGCTATCCGTAAAATGCTGCCAGCTATCATTTCTCAGTTTGTGACCGTGATTAAGGATACCAGTCTGCTCTACTCTGTTATCGCTCTACAAGAACTCTTTGGCGCCAGTCAAATTCTCATGGGACGTTATTTCGAACCAGAGCAGGTCTTCAGTCTTTATATCCTGATTGCCTTGATTTACTTTATCTTTAACTTTGCCATTTCTAGCCTGTCTCATATGCTAGCAAAACGTTGGCAACAAGCCGCAGAATAAAAAAAAGAAATGTGAACTCAAAACAAGGGTTCACATTTTTTGCTATAAATGAAAAAGGGCAACTCAATGCTATGCAAACGTTTTACTTTTTGGTAAAATGACTTTAAAACCATAAAGCAAGGAGAAAAACAATGATTCAAGACCTTTACAAAGAATTCTCTCAACTGGAACAAGTAGAAGCTATCGCTCTTGGTGGTTCACGTGCAGGACAAGACTACGATCAAAATTCTGACTATGATGTCTATGTCTATCTTAACTCACCTATTGACGAGAAAACTCGTCAAATCATTCTTAGCAACTATTGCTCCTATATGGAAATTGGAAACCAGTTTTGGGAATTAGAGGACGACTGTGTACTAAACAACGGTATCCAAATCGAGTTGATTTATCGTTCTCTGGAGTCGTTTGAACAAGAATTGAACTCAACCGTTTTTCAACACAAAGCTCAAAATGCTTATACAACTTGCATGTGGCATAATCTACTCCACAGCAAGATTCTATACGATCCGAATGGAAACTATGCTTCGCTCCAAAGAACTTACCAGATTCCCTATCCACAGGAACTCAAAAAGCATATCATTGAAAGGCAACTCCTTTTGCTAGAACAAGCCATGCCTGCCTTCTCTCACCAAATAGAAAAAGCTATCAAACGCCAAGATTTTCTCAGTATGAATCATCGTACAAGTGAATTTTTTGCTTCCTACTTTGACTTGTTATTTGCGCTCAATGAGCAAACCCATCCTGGTGAAAAACGAATGTTGGAGTACGCAAAAACCAATTGTACTCTCCTCCCTAAACAATTTGAAGCAACTATTCGCAAGTATTTCCAACTACTCTATCAACCACAACAAGGAGAGCAAGCGATCGTAACCTTGCAAACTATCCTGAAGGAACTAAAAGCCATTTTGCCATAGACCAAAAAGAAAATGTGAACCTCTGTTGTTGTTCACATTTTTATTTGTCGTTGACTGTAAAATTCTAGTCTACTCATATTCAGTTGCCTATTTTTGGCTCTCTCTGAAAATCTGCAACTAGGTTAGAAATTGTTCAATTGATTGACGAGCAATCATGAAGCCGTTCCAAAAACCGCACTCACAATCACTTACCCTGCTCTTTCATTACCAGTGACAATTTTTCCCTTAGGGTTACTACAAGATTTTTTAGAGATTCTAACAAGAATTACAATATGAATTTTACATATTACCATAGAACACCTCTATAGGAGAAAATCAGAGCTAAAATTAATAAAATATAGAAGGCGATAAAAAGCCATCTCATCTTCACACATAGAGCAATATATTCTCTAATAAAGGCCGATGGAATATAGTAGGCAGCTGTACGGCAACCAAGGCCATCTCCCTTCATCCCAATACGACGAGCATAGGTACTGGTACGAAAAACATGGTAATCATTGGTTACAAAGAGAAAACGTGGACTAGCCACCAGCTTCTCCCCCATTTCTTTTGAGAAGAGAAGATTCTCATAGGTCGTCGTTGAGTCTTCCTCTAGGAGAATCACTTCTCTCGGAACATCTGTCTCTTCCAACAAATAATTACAAATTGCCTGAGCTTCGGAAATCTTCTCATCCCCACCTCGACCACCACTTGCGATGATTTGAACATTGGGGTTGAGAGACTGGTGATAAGCTTCTACTGCCTTGTCAATGCGACTCTTCAGTAAGGGAGTCACTTTTTCTCCATTCAACAAACCTGCTCCGTGAATGATAATAAAATCATAATATTTTTTCTTAGGAATAAAAAGGTACAGGATAGAATAAAGCAGAAATCCTGCAAAGGCAAAACCAAAAATCAAATACGAATAAATCAAAAAGAAAAAGATAATATTCACTAGATGATTGGTATAAAACAAGCCCTTGGTATCGCTCACTCGAATCGCCATGATCACAAAAAAGAATAGAATCACACAACCTAATCCTAGAGACAAATAATTTGCCTTGGATTTTCCTTCTTTTTTCAATAACACAAATCCATTATAAATAAGGAAAAAACCACTTAGAAAAACTAAAAGAGGGAGCAAAAGAAAAATCCCTGCAAAGAAAACCATGTGCACTTCTTTCTGTCCAGCTTCGTAAAAAAGATTGGCAATGGACATATAAGAAAAGAGCAGAGACAAAAGTAAGAGAGCTGGATTCCAGAGACTGCGATTGTCCCTTAAAAACGAAACGAGAAAAAGTAGGACAAAAAATCCTGTGATAAAGTACATAGTCTCCTCCTTTGATGACTACATTGTACCATAATTGTGGCAATAGAAAAAGAGGAGCCTAGTCCTCTTATTTTACTATTCTTGCTTCTGCATCTGCCACAACCTGATCCAGACTCATCTGACGAAGTTGATTTTCCATAGCTACTTGGATATCCAGCAATTTCTGATCCAAGACCTTATGAATATTAGCCCCTACTGGACAGTTAGGATTGGGATTGTCATGGAAACTAAAGAGCTTACCAGATTTTCCTAAACATTCGACTGCCTGATAAACATCAAAAAGGCTAATATCTTGGAGGTCTTTGATAATTTCGGTACCACCCGTCCCACGAGCAACTGAAATCAATCCTGCTTTTTTGAGTTGCGACAAAGTCTTACGGATAATGACTGGATTAACTCCAACGCTAGCTGCGAGAAAATCACTGGTCACCTTGCTTTCCTGTCCCTTGATAGCAATGATAATTAGCATATGGGTCGCAATGGTAAATCGACTTGAAATTTGCATTTTGTTCCCCTTTCACCTGAGATTCTCATCATCTCTCTTCTCATACCCATTATACCCCTTTTTGATGTCATGTCAATCATTACTACTATCTAACCATGCATCCAACTCAATATCATGCCCCTGTTCTTGGGCAATCTCATACAGAAGTTCTTGGTTATGAGTATGGTGAATCCCATTTACCAAGCTTTCATAGTAGACCTGGAAATAGGGGAGCTTTAAATCCCTAGCCAACTGCAATTCAGCTTCTACATCATAATCCACTCGTCGAAAATCAACATCAGCCAAACCTGCTTCATCAAACTCTAAAATCATATACTGAGCCCGCAGGTCCTTACGTAATCCCGCATCTAAAAAGAAGGGTTGCCCAATCGAACCCGGATTAAGAATCAACTGCCCATCACTCCCATAACGAAGCAACTGTTGGTGGATATGACCATATACTGCGATGGAGGCATGCGGTTCCGTCACTAATCTATCAAAATCTTCTTGTTTTCCCGTATGAATCAACTCCCTACCCCAGTTTTTATCAGGGAGATGGTGAGTGATTCCCACCATCAAATCACCAAACTGACGATGAACTTGCATGGGTTGATTGTGGAGGTCTTCGATTTCTTCAGGGCTGATTTCTTCTAATATATACTGGCATTGACGTAGGAGGTAGCGATGACTAGCTTTTGTCAAATCTAGCTTACGATGCAAACCTCGCCAGAGACTATTCTCCCAATTACCAAGAACTCTTACAGTAATAGGCAAAGCCGCTAAAAGATTCAATATCCTTCTACGTCCCGTTCCCGGCATAAGAATATCCCCCAAAAGCCAGTACTCATCTACCTTTGCCTTTTTAGCATCAGCCAGTACAGCTTCCAAGGCTGTCGTATTCCCATGTATGTCTGAAAGAACTGCTATTTTCGTCATCCTTTCTCCTCTTTTCCTCTTACTTCTTTTGTTAGTATTATAGCAGAAAACACTCGAAAAGATCCCTATCACTACTCACTGGATTAACTTGTAAAGGCTTCCGAGACGTGCTATAATATAAGTAGAGAGTTTCCCTTCATTTAGGATTATGTGGTCTTCAACATCTCTCAATTTTTGCAGATTGGAGGACTATTGCCATGCGGAAATATCTTAAGTATATTCCATACTACCTTGTTCTATTCTTCTTTTACTGGCCCCTCTATGAGTTGCTTTTACTGCTGATATCTGATTCTTATACGCTGAAGGGACTTTACATTTATAACATTCTCCTCTTTTCTCCCCTAGTAACCTTTATCGTATCGCTACTTTATAGCTATCGATTTCGTTTCTCACTTTGGTGGCTACTTGGTATTGGTCTGGTCTTTTGCTTTACCATCATCACTTTTGGTGAGTTCATCCTGCTTTACTTCCTAGCCTATGAACTCTTTGCCTTACTTGGCTTGGCTGCTGGCATGGGTATCAAGCATGTCTTCCAAAGAGAGAAAAACAAAAAAATTATACAAAAACCTTGAAAATTCTCGCAATCATGCTATAATAATGCATAGAGACAAGTCACTTAGTCCCTTTCTACTAGAGAGTGCGTGGTTGCTGGAAACGCATAGAAAGCCTAAACTGATACTACTCTACTGACTTTTATGCAAACATAAAACGGTGGCTACGTTAAAGCCAATCTGAGGTGTCCCTCTTTTTTGAGGAACATAAATGAAGGTGGAACCACGTTGCGACGTCCTTTTGAGGATGTCGTTTTTTTGATTTATTAACGAAGAAATCAAAAGGAATTTCTATTTATATTTCAAAGGCACCTTCATCATAACTAGGCTAATAAAAACTTTATAAGGAGAAAACCATGATTAAGATTACTTTCCCAGATGGCGCTGTTCGTGAATTCGAATCTGGCGTTACTACTTTTGAAATTGCCCAATCTATCAGCAATTCCCTATCAAAAAAAGCCTTGGCTGGTAAATTTAACGGCAAACTCATCGACACTACTCGTGCTATCACTGAAGATGGAAGCATCGAAATCGTGACGCCTGATCACGAAGATGCTCTGCCAATCTTGCGCCACTCAGCTGCTCACTTGTTTGCCCAAGCAGCTCGTCGCCTCTTCCCAGACATTCACTTAGGTGTTGGTCCAGCTATCGAAGATGGTTTCTACTACGATACCGACAACCAAGCTGGTCAAATCTCCAATGAAGACCTGCCTCGTATCGAAGAAGAAATGAAGAAAATCGTTAAAGAAAACTTCCCATCAATCCGCGAAGAAGTGACTAAGGACGAGGCCCGTGAAATCTTCAAGAACGACCCTTACAAATTGGAATTGATTGAAGAACACTCAGAAGACGAAGGCGGTTTGACTATCTACCGTCAGGGCGAATACGTGGACCTCTGCCGTGGTCCTCACGTCCCATCAACAGGTCGTATCCAAATCTTCCACCTGCTCAACGTAGCTGGTGCCTACTGGCGTGGAAATAGCGACAACGCGATGATGCAACGAATCTACGGCACAGCTTGGTTTGACAAGAAAGACTTGAAGAACTACCTTCAAATGCGTGAAGAAGCCAAGAAACGTGACCACCGTAAACTCGGTAAAGAGCTTGACCTCTTCATGATTTCACAAGAAGTCGGACAAGGTTTACCATTCTGGTTACCAAACGGAGCAACTATCCGTCGTGAATTGGAACGCTACATTGTTGACAAGGAAATCGCTGCAGGCTACCAACATGTTTACACTCCACCAATTGCCTCAGTGGAACTCTATAAAACTTCTGGTCACTGGGATCACTACCGTGAAGATATGTTCCCAACTATGGACATGGGAGACGGTGAAGAGTTTGTCCTCCGCCCAATGAACTGTCCTCACCATATCGAAGTTTATAAACACCATGTACACTCATACCGTGAATTACCAATCCGTATCGCTGAGATTGGCATGATGCACCGATATGAAAAATCTGGCGCCCTTACAGGCCTTCAACGTGTACGCGAAATGTCCCTAAATGATGGCCATACTTTTGTAGCTCCAGAACAAATTGAGGAAGAATTCAAGAAAATTCTTCAATTGATTATCGACGTGTATGAAGACTTTAATTTGACAGATTATCGTTTCCGCTTGTCTTATCGTGACCCAGAAGATAAACACAAATACTTTGACAACGATGAGATGTGGGAAAATGCACAACGCATGTTGAAAGCAGCTATGGATGATATGGAACTGGACTACTACGAAGCTGAAGGTGAAGCAGCCTTCTACGGACCAAAATTGGATATCCAAGTTAAAACTGCCCTCGGTAAAGAAGAAACCCTTTCTACTATCCAGCTTGACTTCTTGCTTCCAGAACGCTTCGACCTCAAATATGTTGGAGCAGATGGTGATGAACACCGTCCAGTCATGATTCACCGTGGGGTTATCTCAACTATGGAACGCTTCACAGCTATCTTGATTGAGAACTACAAGGGTGCCTTCCCAACATGGCTTGCCCCACACCAAGTAACCCTCATCCCCGTTTCTAACGAAAAACATGTGGACTACGCATGGGAAGTTGCTAAGAAACTCCGTGACCGTGGTGTCCGTGCAGACGTAGATGAGCGCAATGAAAAAATGCAGTTCAAGATCCGTGCCTCTCAAACCAGCAAAATTCCTTACCAATTAATCGTTGGAGACAAGGAAATGGAAGACGGAACAGTCAATGTTCGTCGCTATGGCCAAAAAGAAACACAAACTGTCTCAGTTGATGACTTTGTTCAAGCTATCCTAGCTGATATCGCCAACAAATCACGCGTTGAGAAATAAAACAATCACAGTCTGAGAAACATTTTTCAGAGCCAGAAAAAGCAACAACTATTTCAGCTGTTGCTTTTTATATTTTATACTCAATGAAAATCAAAAAGCAAACTAGGAAGCTAGCCGCAAGCTGTACTTAAGTACGGTAAGGCGACGCTGACGTGGTTTGAATTTGATTTTCGAAGAGTATTATTTAACCCGAGCTAGTAGTGATTGACCAAACCACCACACAAGATTTGCTTTCATGAGTTAGATAAGGTCAATATCCTCAATCCTTATCTGCTTCATTTTCTTTTACGAGCTCTTTTTGTGAATCCTTTTCAGAGAGTTTTTGATCGATATACTTGTTAATGGTTTCATAAAATTCCTTGGTCGTCTCACTATCTAATTTTGTCGAATTATGAACTTGATTGACTTTCAATTGAACAGATTGAATACCGTAAGAGGCTTGTTTTTGGTGGAGCGTTTCTAATTCTTCTTCTGAAATCGGATCTCCAACAACCGTCAAGACCAATTCATTGTTCCTTGACTTGTAGACTTGATTAATGACCGTATGATTGGCGAACTCTTTTCCTACAAACTGTTTGATTCCTTCTTTTCGCGCTTGATCTATCGTCAGAGTGACTGCTGAATAGCTGGCTGGAAGAACCAATAATACAATCAAGGATATCAACCCAATTCTCATTTTAATATTTAGCTCTTTAAATGAACTTAAGGGAGATTTCCTCATCAAAATTCTTGTTCCAACAATGTTGGTTAGCATGATAAAGACACAATTGATCAAGAAAAGATAGAGAGCTCCAAATAAAAATCGTACATTTCCATTAGCTAAACCATAGCCTGCAGTACAGATAGGTGGCATCAGAGCTGTTGCAATGGCTACTCCTGGCACGATATTGTTTGCTTCTTTTTTCCTTGAACCAATTACGCCTGCTATCCCACCAGCAATAGCAATGAGAACATCCCAAATGGTTGGAGAGGTTCGTGCAATCAATTCGCTACTTTCATAAGATAAGGGAGAAATCCAGAAATACAGAGCCGAGACAAGCAAGCTGACCAATACTTGAGTAAATAAAACCTCTAGGGATTGTTTGATTAAACGGGTATCAAAAATAGCTAAACCAAAACCCAGTCCAACAATCGGTGTCATAAGAGGGGAAATCAGCATGGCTCCAATAATGACAGCTGTTGAATTCATATTTAGGCCGATAGAGGCAATAAAAATCGCACACATCAAAATCACTGTATCTCTTAATCGAACATGAAGATCATCATATAATTTCTCACGGTATTCACGTGTTGAATAGTTTCCGGTCATTGGTTACTCCTTTTATTTCATATAATCTTGTTTCTGCATGGATGATGGTAGAGAGACTTCTGTCCAATCTTACATATTTTTAATTCTCACCTGTTATTCTTTTGAAAATTATCCTTTAATTATCCGTCAGTCCATCCTTAGCATTATATCAAAAATTTTACAGTCTTTCTCTGAAGAAATCTATCAATTGAACAGATAGAGAAAGTTATCGTCAACCTCATGGTATCATCGACTACTTCAATGACCTTGAGAACTAAACTAAGCATATGATAAGCAAAAGCCAATGGAGAAATGCAAAAATTACAGGAAGGAAGAAAACTGTCAAGATTTGCTTGTTAATGGTTCGCTTAATCTGCTTTTGATCTAGACCTACCTTTTCGTTCGTGGTCTTCATATCCCTCAGAGATTTGTTTATAGTAGATAAAATAATTTACTAGGATACACAGTTAAAGATAGAAAAGCCCAGTTGTCTTATCCTGGGCTCTTATCTACTCTTCTCACTCAAGGACTAAGTTCACTTGAGCAAACTGAATCCGCACTATCGTTCCTTTTCCAACCTCAGACTCAATACGAATCTGGTGACCCAGTTCTTCAGAAATTTTCTTAGATAGGTAAAGTCCAAGTCCAGATGACTGCTGGGTTAGGCGACCATTATATCCTGAAAAGCCACGTTCAAAGACTCGGAGCACATCACTGTTTTTAATCCCGATTCCCGTATCCTTGATACAGAGCTCCTGGCCTTCCATATAAATCTCTAGTCCACCTTTCTTGGTATATTTGAGGCTGTTTGAGAGGATTTGTTCAATGACGACCAACAGCCACTTCTTATCGGTCACGATGATTTTGTCAAGGTCATGTAGATTGACCGTCAGTCCCTTTTGGATAAAGAAAAGAGCATACTTACGAACCATCTCCTTGATCAAGTCCTCCACTTGAACCTGTTCAAATACCAAATCATCGTGAAAACTCTCCAAACGCAGGTACTGCAACACCAGATTGGTATAGGAGTCAATCTTGAAGATTTCCTGTTCCAGTTGCTGCTTGACCTCCCGATCAGAAACTGCTGCCACTAAAAGTCGACTAGCCGCAATGGGGGTCTTGATCTGATGAACCCACAAGGTGTAGTAGTCAAGCAAATCCGTCAGTTTACTTTGGGCTTCTGACTTCTTTTGATACAATTCAGACTCACGCTCTTCGAGTTTTTCCGCTAGCACACATTCCAAAGGAGACTTTGGGTCTCTTTCAGCATAGAGCACTTCCTGCCGGTAAACCTGAGCTTCTGCAAAAATATCCCAAACCAAAAATAAAACAGTCAAAAAACTACTGAGCAGCAAAAAATAAAGAAAATAAGATCCTAGACTAGCAAATAAAAACTGAAAGAGAAGGACGAGAAAGCCTAATGAAAAAATATAGGTAAAAACGCGACTGCGAGAGCGCAGATAGGCTAGAAAAAATGATTTCCAATCAAGCATGTTTCAGTCCGTATCCTATCCCTTTCTTGGTTTCGATAAATCCAACCAAACCTTGCTCTTCCAATTTTTTACGCAAACGAGCAACGTTGACAGACAAGGTGTTGTCGTCGATGAAAAAGTCGCTGTTCCAGAGTTCCCGCATCAGGTCATCACGCGCCACGATATTCCCTGCGTGTTCAAACAAAACCCGCAAAATTTGAAATTCATTCTTGGTCAAACTCAGGACTTCCCCCTGATAGTGCAGATCCATAGACTTGGTATTGAGGATCACACCCGCATACTCTAGCAGACTTTCATCACGGCCAAATTCATAGGAACGGCGCAACAAGCCCTGAACCTTGGCAAGGAGGACCTGCTGATCAAATGGCTTGGTCACAAAGTCATCTGCTCCCATATTGATCGCCATGACAATATCCATCGCCTGGTCTCTCGAAGACAGAAACATAATGGGCACCTTGGAAATCTTGCGAATCTCCTGACACCAGTGGTAACCATTAAAAAGAGGCAGACCGATATCCATGAGGACCAAATGAGGCTCCGACTGAACAAATAAACTCAACACTTCCATAAAGTCTTCTACCAAAACGACTTCAAATCCCCACTCAGAGAGCAGTTTCCCAACTTGTTGTCGAATAACTTGGTCATCTTCTACTAGTAAAATCTTGTGCATGCGCTCCTCCTTTTTCTATTATTATAACAGATTTTCTAATGGGATAAAACGCAAAGCTGTATTTGAATCAGCACGCTAGCAGTGTAGCAAAATCTAACAAGCCTACTAGCTAATTCTAGGTAAATGTGATAGGATAAACATAGAGAAAGGAGCTTTTATGGCCAATATTTTTGACTACTTGAATGATGTAGCATACGATTCCTTTTATGACCTTCCCATGAACGAGTTAGATGCTCTTGCCTTGACTGAATTAACCTATCTTCCTTTTGATGATGTAGTTGCCCAAGAAGCAAAGCGTCTCATAGATCTAGCACCACAAATCCCTAGAGACACGACGATGTTGACCAATAAAAACCGCCTCCAGTTGTTGGATCAACTCTCTCAACACAAACGCTTTAAAAATTGCAAGCTATCAAATTTTATCAATGATATTGATCCTGAATTGCAAAAACAGTTTGCGGCTATGACTTATCGTATCAGTCTCGATACTTTTTTGCTTGTTTTTCGCGGAACTGATGACAGTATCATCGGTTGGAAAGAAGATTTCCATATGACCTATATGAAGGAAATTCCAGCTCAAAAACATGCCCTCCAGTATTTACAGGACTTTTTTCCCCAACATCCTAACCAAAAGGTTATTCTAGCAGGGCATTCAAAAGGAGGCAATCTAGCCGTCTATGCTGCCAGTCAACTTGATCCAAACTTGCAGAAAAACATTATCGCTATCTATACTTTTGATGCCCCTGGCCTTCACAAGGAACTAACCGAAACACCAGGCTATCAAAACATGATGGAAAGAACGAAAATATTTGTCCCACAAGGTTCTATTATCGGGATGATGCTGGAAATTCCGGACAAAAAAATCGTCGTTCGAAGCACTGCCTTGGGTGGTATCGCCCAGCACGATACCTTTAGTTGGCAGATTGAAGACAAACACTTTGTCCAACTAGACGAGACCAACAGTGATAGTCAGCAAGTCGATACAACCTTCAAGGAATGGGTTGAAACAGTTCCTGACGAAGAACTGCAGCTCTACTTTGACCTCTTTTTTGGAATCATTCTCGATGCGGGCATCTCCTCTATCAACGATCTTTCTTCCTTCAAGGTCATTGAACACGTTCACCATCTCTTTGTCCAAGCCCAATCCCTCACTCCCGAAGAAAGAGAAACCATGGGACGCCTAACCCAACTCTTGATCGACACTCGCTACCAAGCTTGGAAAAATCGTTAAGTTTAGAAAGTCAATGAATCACCCGATTCGTTGGCTTTTTTAGAAAAAAGGGTCAGAAAAGGTAACCTAAATCCTAAACCTTGACGATAAATTCTTTTTTTGTTAAACTGTAACAAACATAATTACATCTGGTGTAAGTTAATCTATGAAAGGACATCTACTATGAAATCATTAAAAGGTATTTTATTTATCGGACTTAGTATGCTTCTGACTATCCTAGCTTGGCTCAGTTCAGGCGCTAGTCAGTTTCTAATCCCTGGTTTAGCTCTTACTACCCTCTCACTTACTTTTATACTAGCTAGCCGTTTACCCTTGCTTGAGGCTTGGTTTAACGGACTTGAAAAGATGTATCTAGCTCACAAATTCACCGCTTTTCTATCTATTCTCCTACTAACCCTACACAACTTTAGCATGGGAGGTCTCTGGGGTTCGCATTTAGCTGCCCAGTTTGGAAATATCGCTATCTATATCTTTATCAGCATTGTTCTGGTTGCCTATCTAGAACAATACATCCAGTATGAAGCTTGGAGATGGATTCATCGATTGGTTTATCTAGCCTATATCTTTGGACTCTTTCATGTTTTGATGATCATGGGAAATCGTCTCCTCTCCTTTAGTTTCCTAGGTCTTATCTTTGGAATCTATGCTATTTTAGGCTTGCTTGCTGGTTTTTATATTATTTTCCTTTATCAAAAGGTCGGTTTCACCTATCTTGGAAAAATCGTAGGAATCAAACACCTCAACCACGATACAACTGAAATTGAAATAGAACTCAGTCATCCTTTCACCTACGAATATGGACAATTTGCTTTTCTAAAAATTTTCCAGAAAGGTTTTGAGACTGCTCCACACCCTTTTTCCATCTCAGGAGGACAAGGACGAACTCTTTATTTTACAATTAAAAATTCTGGTGATCACACCAAGAATATCTATGACAAACTTCAAGTTGGTAGCAAGGTTGCTGTCGATCGAGCCTATGGGCATATGACTATGGCACATGGTTCAAAGCAGCAAATCTGGATCGCAGGTGGTATTGGAATGACACCTTTCATCTCTTATATCCGAGAGCATCCTATCCTAGACAGAAACGTTCGCTTCTACTATAGTTTCCGTGGAGAGGAAAATGCTGTCTACCTAGATCTACTTCGTGAATATGCCCGTCAAAATGCTAACTTTGACCTGTATCTGGTCGATAGTAATGAAAATGGATACCTGACTTTGGAGCAAGAAGAAATCCCTGACCAGACTACTGTCTATATGTGTGGACCTCTACCTATGATGAAGGCCCTTGCTAAGCAGATTAAGAAAAAGAATCCCAAGGCAAAACTCATTTACGAAGGTTTCAAGTTTAAATAAGATCCTTGTCCCTCTAATAAAAAAGAGGGACTTTCTTTTTACTTTATTTCTCTCTTCTATGCTATACTTAGTTGAGTAGATTCTTTGAGATTGGAGCCAGTATGAAAATCCATAAAACCGTAAACCCCGTTGCCTATGAAAATACTTATTATCTAGAAGGAGACCAACACCTGATTGTGGTCGATCCTGGCAGCCATTGGGAAGCTATTCGCAAAACTATCGAAAAAATCAACAAACCCGTCTGTGCGATTCTCCTGACCCACACCCACTACGACCATATTATGAGCCTTGACTTGGTCAGAGATACTTTTGGAAATCCCCCAGTTTATGTAGCAGAAAGTGAAGCCAGCTGGCTCTATACTCCTGTAGACAATCTCTCTGGCCTACCTCGTCACGATGATATGGCTGATGTCATCTGCAAACCTGCAGAACACACCTTTGTTTTTCATCAAGAATACCAGCTTGAGGAATTCCGTTTTACGGTATTGCCAACACCTGGCCATTCTATCGGAGGTGTTTCCTTGCTCTTTCCTGATGCCCATCTAGTCTTAACGGGAGATGCTCTATTCCGCGAAACCATTGGACGGACAGACCTTCCTACTGGTAGTTTGGAACAACTTCTCCATAGTATTCGGTCCCAGCTCTTTACTCTTCCTAACTACGATGTCTATCCTGGCCACGGCCCAGCTACGACCATTGCTCACGAAAAGACCTTTAACCCCTTTTTCTAGCAAGTAAAAAACCAAGGACAATCATCCTTGGTTTTTGTTTTACCAAATAATCACACGATCCTCTGGTGAACGCCACATACCATCACCTTCTTTGACATCATAGGTTGTAAAGAAGTCATCGAAGTTTGGCACTTGGACATTGACACGGAGTTTAGCTGGTGCATGCACGTCGACACTAGCCATGAGTTTCATCAACTCTGGACGGCCTTTCATGCGCCAGATACGAGCAAAGTTGTGGAAGAATTCTTCTGCTGAGAAGTCTGGTTCTCTCTTGGCAGCTTCAAGGGCCGCAGCAATCCCTCCCAAGTCGGCAACATTTTCTGACACGGTTAGTTTTCCGTTGATCCTTGCGCCGTAAGATTCTTGACCATCAAACTGGTCGATAACTTTTTGAGTCTTTTCTTTGAAAGCAGCATAGTCATTCTCAGTCCACCAGTCTTTGAGGCTACCATTTTCATCAAAAGAAGCACCATTGGTATCAAAGGCATGGGAAATCTCATGGGCAATCACAGCACCAATACCACCGTAGTTGGCTGAAGACGACTGATGCAAATCATAGAATGGAGCCTGTAAAATAGCAGCTGGAAAGACAATCAAGTTCTTCTGAGGATTGTAGTAGGCATTGACCATATGAGCTGGCATACCCCACTCCTTGTAATCCACTGGCTGGTTCCACTTGCTCCAGCTATGCTTGATTTCCACACGCGCAAAGGCTAGGGCATTTTCAAAAAGACTAGCTGTTTCATCCACTACCTTGTCCTTGTAGCGGGCAGGTAATTCCTCTGGATAACCAATATAAGGTTTGATAACATTGAGTTTGACGATGGCCTTGTCGCGCGTTTCAGGAGTCAGCCAGTCATTCTTAGCCAAACGTTCCTTATAAACGTCAATCATGGTCGCTACTTTTTTCTCTACGTCTGCCTTTGCTTCTGGGGAGAATTTTTCATGCGCATACCAGAGACCCAGAGCCTGCTTGAAAGGACCTTGAGCCAAGTGATAGGCTGCCTTGACCTTGTCCTGAGCTTCTGGAACACCTGAAAGAGCACGACCATAAGCACCTGACAGGACACGAATCTCATCTGTCAAATAACTGGTTGAAAGATTCACCACAGCTAAAATCAAGGTTGCTTTGAGTAGAGGCCAAGCTTCTTCACTATAAAACTGATCTGCTGCTTGCCAGAAACGTTCCTCATCTACGATAACCTTGTCAGGCACTTGCCCAAGAACGGCTTGGAAGAAATCATCCAAAGGTAGGGCAGGGGCGAATTTCTTGAAATCTTCATAAGCGTATGGATGATAGAGTTTGGCATATTCTGAACTTTCTTCGTTTGAAAGGACAACTGCTGCTATACGACGGTCCAATTCCAATCTCTTCTCTAGCAAATCTTCGATTTCCTCATCTGAAAAATCATAGGCTTTGAGTAGATTCGTTGTACTTTCCTTCCAAAGAGTCAAGAGCTCCTCACGTTGAGGATGGTCTTCAGCATAGTAGGTTGTATCTGGCAAGATTGTTCCTGGTGCACTAGCCCAGAGAACATTGGTTCTGGCATCCATAAAGTCTGGTGAAACACCAAATGGAAGGAAGTTTGGTTTACCAGCTAGTTCAAACTCTGCTAGTTTGCTGGTAAAATCTGCAAAACTTTCTAAGTCTTGGTATTCCTTGAGTAGAGGAAGGACAGGTTTAATCCCCTCTGCTTCTCTCTTATCAAAATCACGTGCCATACGATGATACTTAACAAAGTTTGCGAGGATAGCATCCTCTGGGACATCCTCTCCTGCCAACCACTTGTCCGTAGTTGCCAGCATTAACTCTTCAATTTCCTCATCAAGGTCAATAAAACCACCTGTTCGAGATTTATCAGCTGGAATAACAGCTGTCTTTTCCCATTCGCCATTGATTGCATCATAAAAATCGTCTTGATAACGTGTCATCTTGTTCTCGCTTTCATTTTTTCACTTATTCCTAGCTTAGCAAAAAACACAGGAGAATGCAATTAAAAATGGTCTCTCATTTTTCAGTTATTATTTTAAATTTTTCAAAAATTAACTTGACTTAATTTTTTTTTTAAGGTATATTAAAAGGCAGGAGGAATACAACTGTATGATACGTATCGAAAACCTCAGTGTCTCCTACAAAGAAACGTTGGCACTAAAGGATATTTCACTAGTGCTCCACGGACCAACTATTACCGGAATTATTGGTCCAAACGGTGCTGGAAAATCAACTTTATTAAAAAGTATGTTGGGAATTATCCCACATGAAGGTCAGGCCTTCCTCGATGACAAAGAATTCAAGAAATCTTTACATCGAGTTGCCTATGTCGAGCAAAAGATCCATATCGACTACAATTTCCCTATCAAGGTCAAGGAATGCGTCTCTCTGGGACTCTATCCATCCATCCCACTCTTTCACACCTTAAAGGCAAGCCACTGGAAAAAAGTGGCAGATGCACTTGAAATCGTTGGGCTCTCAGACTATGCTGATCGCCAAATCAGCCAGCTCTCAGGCGGACAATTTCAACGTGTGTTGATTGCCCGCTGTTTAGTGCAGGAAGCTGACTACATCTTTCTAGATGAGCCATTTGTCGGGATTGATTCGGTTAGTGAAGAGATTATCATGAACACGCTGAGAGACCTTAAAAAAGCTGGTAAAACAGTTCTCATCGTCCATCATGACCTCAGCAAAGTCCCCCATTATTTCGATCAAGTTTTGCTTCTCAATCGAGAATTAATAGACCTTGGTCCGACTAAAGAAACCTTTACCGAAGCCAATCTTAAGAAGGCCTACGGTAGCAAACTCTTTTTCAATGGAGGTGACCTATGATAGCAGAATTTATCGATGGATTGCAACATTTCCATTTCCTACAAAACGCCTTGATCACAGCTATTGTCATCGGAGTCGTTGCTGGAGCCGTGGGATGTTTTATCATACTACGCGGAATGTCTCTCATGGGGGATGCCATCTCTCACGCAGTTTTGCCTGGCGTAGCCCTTTCCTTTATCCTGGGAATTGATTTCTTTATTGGAGCCATTATCTTTGGTTTGATGGCTTCCATCATCATTACCTACATCAAGGGAAACTCCATCATCAAGAGTGACACTGCCATTGGTATTACCTTTTCATCTTTCTTAGCCTTAGGTGTCATCTTGATTAGTGTTGCCAAGAGTTCGACAGACCTCTTCCATATCCTTTTTGGGAATATCCTCGCTGTCCAAGATACGGACATGTGGATTACCATTGGTATGGGGGCATTGATTCTCTTGATTATTGGGATTTTCTTTAAACAACTATTGATTACATCCTTTGACGAGCTTCTGGCTAAAGCAATGGGAATGCCCGTTAATTTCTACCACTATCTGCTCATGGTGCTCTTGACCCTTGTGTCAGTCACTGCCATGCAAAGTGTCGGAACCATTCTTATCGTGGCCATGTTGATCACCCCAGCTGCGACGGCTTACCTTTATGCTAATAGCCTAAAGAGCATGATTTTCCTTTCATCAAGTCTCGGAGCCCTTGCTTCTGTTGTGGGACTCTTTATCGGCTATAGCTTCAATCTTGCAGCAGGATCGAGCATCGTGCTCACATCTGCCAGTTTCTTTCTCATCAGCTTCTTTATCGCTCCAAAACAACGATATTTGAAACTGAAACATAAAAAAATCAATAAATAAGGGGAGACCCTTTCTGGAGGAATCTAATGAAAAAATTAGGTACATTGCTTGTACTCTTTCTTTCCGTCATTGCACTTGTCGCATGTACTAGCGGAAAAAAAGATGCAGCTTCTGGTCAAAAACTAAAAGTTGTTGCTACAAACTCAATCATCGCTGATATTACCAAAAATATCGCTGGTGACAAGATTGATCTTCACAGTATCGTTCCTGTTGGTCAAGACCCACACGAATACGAACCACTTCCTGAAGACGTTAAGAAAACCTCTCAAGCTGATTTGATTTTCTATAACGGTATCAACCTTGAAACAGGTGGCAATGCTTGGTTTACAAAATTGGTCGAAAATGCCAAGAAAACTGAAAACAAAGACTACTTTGCAGTTAGTGACGGCGTAGACATCATCTACCTTGAGGGCCAAAACGAAAAAGGCAAAGAAGACCCACACGCTTGGCTCAACCTTGAAAATGGGATGATTTATGCTAAAAATATCGCTAAACAGCTGATTGCAAAAGATCCTAGCAACAAGGAATTCTACGAAAAAAATCTCAAAGACTATACTGAAAAACTAGATAAACTAGACAAAGAAGCCAAAGAAAAATTTAACAATATCCCTGCTGAAAAGAAACTCATCGTAACCAGCGAAGGATGCTTCAAATACTTCTCTAAAGCTTACGGAGTTCCAAGTGCCTACATCTGGGAAATCAACACGGAAGAAGAAGGTACACCGGAACAAATCAAGACCTTGGTTGAAAAACTTCGCCAAACAAAAGTTCCATCCCTCTTTGTTGAATCAAGTGTCGATGACCGTCCAATGAAGACTGTTTCACAAGACACAAACATCCCGATTTACGCACAAATCTTTACTGACTCAATCGCTGAAGAAGGCAAAGAAGGCGACAGCTACTACAGCATGATGAAATACAACCTTGACAAGATTGCTGAAGGTTTGTCTAAGTAATCCATTAAAAACGTCGTTCTCACGTGAACAGGCGTTTTTTATCTCTTAATTTCCAGTCAAATCATTGGAAAAATCTGACAATTCTCGGTAAAATAAAAGAAAAAAGAATGGAGTAGTTTCATGACCACTTTTCTCGGAAATCCTGTAACCTTTACAGGTAAACAACTGCAAGTCGGAGACAAGGCACTTGACTTTTCTCTCACTACAACCGATCTCTCTAAAAAAACACTATCTGACTTTGATGGAAAGAAAAAAGTTTTGAGTGTTGTCCCTTCTATCGATACTGGTATCTGCTCAACGCAAACACGTCGATTCAACCAAGAACTTGCCAACCTTGATAATACCGTCGTTCTTACTGTTTCTATGGACCTACCATTTGCCCAAGGGCGCTGGTGCGGGGCTGAAGGCCTTGACAATGCCATCATGCTTTCAGACTACTTTGACCATTCTTTCGGGCGCGATTATGCCCTCTTGATCAACGAATGGCATCTCCTTGCACGTGCTGTCTTTGTTCTCGACACTGATAATGTCATCCGTTACGTAGAATACGTTGATAACATCAACACGGAACCAGACTTTGAAGCTGCTATTGCTGCAGTGAAAGAACTGGACTAAAATCAAAGCCATTAGGGCAGAAGGCTAGAGAAATCTAGCTTTTTTTGATATACTAGATGGAGAGAAAAGACACGAGGAAACGAATGACGCCAAATAAAGAAGACTACCTAAAATGTATTTATGAAATCGGTACGGAGATGCAAAAAATTACCAATAAAGAAATTGCTGCCCGTATGCAGGTCTCTCCACCTGCCGTAACAGAGATGATCAAACGCATGAAAAGTGAGAATCTCATCCTCAAGGATAAGGAGAACGGCTATCTATTGACAGATATTGGCCTCAAACTGGTCTCAGAACTCTATCGCAAGCACCGATTGATTGAAGTCTTTCTAGTTCACCATCTCGACTATACCAGTGACCAGATCCACGAAGAAGCTGAGGTCCTAGAGCACACTGTATCCGATCTCTTCGTAGAGAGACTGGATAAACTACTGAGATTCCCTAAAACCTGCCCCCACGGAGGAACCATCCCAGCCAAGGGAGAGCCCTTGGTCGAAATCAACAACTTACCACTAGCAGAGACCAAAGAAGCCGGTACCTACCTCCTGACTCGGGTTCACGATAGCTTTGATCTGCTCAAATACTTAGAAAAGTATGAGATTCATATTGGTGACCAACTCCAAGTTAAGCAGTTTGATAATTTTTCCAATACCTTTACACTGGTCAACAAAGGTGAAGATTTCCAAGTTGGTCTCGATATCGCCAAACAACTCTATGTCGAAAAAATCAACTAACCCCTTATTCCTGAAAGAAGTTCCTTTCAGGGATTTTTTATTATGTTAGTTGTAACTCCCATTCGTTTGGTGTAAAATGAAGTTAGATAAAAGAGGGAGGTCATCCTATGAAAAAGCTCTTTAGACTACACTTCGCAGCCATTGCAGTCTCCGATTTGCTACTATTTACATTTTTTACCACTAGACCCAAGGCATCTTTGGACTGGCTCCTGCTCTCTGGTTTTATTTTCGTCCTCGCTCAGGGACTACTGTTGTCTCGCTTGGTCTTCCGACTCAAACATCATTTCCCTGAGATTTATCCTCAAATCAATAAAAAGATTCGCTTCTACTATTTAGGGGTTCTCACCATTGATTTTCTATTATTTGTCCTTTTAGCCTTCACTAATTCTCAGCGATTTTCCTCTCTTATGCCAATCGTCACTTCTTGCCATTCTACTTTTTATTATCTGACGGCTAGCCACCTAAGAGAAAACTATCCAGACTTTTACGACAAACACATTTCTTTATGCGATTGTTTCTAAACAGAAACCAAGCCGACTGGGCTTGGTTTTCTTATCTATTTTTTGTATCAAGGATAATGGTGACCGGTCCATCATTGACCAGCTTCACCTGCATATCCGCTCCAAAGATACCTGTCTGAACAGGCACTTCTTGTACTAGTTTTTGATTGAAAGCGTCATAGAAGTTTGATGCCATATCCGGCTTGGCTGCTCCTATAAAAGCTGGACGATTGCCCTTCTTAGTATCTGCAAAGAGGGTAAACTGAGAAATAGAAAGGATTTCCCCTTCAATATCCTTAATAGACAGATTCATCTTACCTTCTGCATCTGAAAAAATCCGCATATTGACAAGCTTTCTTACAGCATAGTCCAGATCTTCCTCTTGGTCCTCTGGGCCAACACCGACCAGTAATAAGAGCCCCTGTTTGATTTTTCCCTGAACCTGACCTTCGATACTCACTTGGGCTTTTTTAACCCGTTGGATAATGATTTTCATAATAGCCTTTCTAGTAACTGAGGGGAGAATTAGCCATTGGTCCGTTTGACAGAGTAGACCTCTGGCACACTCTTAATCTTATCCACGACTGTAGTCAGTGTAGAGAGGTTGGAAATACCAAAGGAGACATGGATATTGGCAAATTTCATATCCTTGGTTGGTTGAGCATTAACGGTCGAGATATTCTTGGTCGTGTTTGAGAGAACCTGTAAAACATCGTTCAAAAGCCCTGTACGATTGAGACCATAGATATCGATGTGGGCAGTGTATTCCTTGCTTGAGAATTGATCTTCCCATTCCACATCAAGGAGACGTTGCTCGTAGTTTTCTTGAGCACGGAGGTTCATACAGTCCACACGGTGAATAGCCACGCCACGCCCCTTGGTGATGTAGCCAACAATATCGTCACCCGGCACGGGATTACAACACTTAGCAATCCGAACCAAGAGACCTGAGGCTCCCTCAATAATGACACCGCCCTCATGCTTAACCTTGAGGGTTTCTTTATTTTCAACCTTAACTTCGCCACCTTTGACAAGCTCTTCTGCCTCCGCCTTGGCCTTAGCGCGTTCTTCCTCACGACGTTCCTTTTCGGTCAATCGGTTAAAGACGGTAATAGCGCCAATTTCTCCAAAACCAATGGCTGCATAGAGAGCTTCCTCTGTCTTGTAGCTGGTCTTTTGAAGGACCTCGTCCATATGACGCTTGTCCATAAACTTATTGGCTACATAGCCGTTTTCTTGGAACTGGGCCATCAGCATCTCACGGCCCTTGTTAACAGATAATTCCTTGTCTTGATTTTTAAAGAACTGACGAATCTTGTTGCGCGCCTTGCTGGTCTTAACCATGTTGAGCCAGTCACGACTCGGACCAAAAGAGTTGGGGTTGGTGATAATTTCAACCTGATCCCCTGTCTTGAGCTTGGTTGTCAGTGGAACCATACGGCCATTGACCTTGGCACCAGTCGCTTTTTCTCCGACTTTGGTATGAATTTCATAGGCAAAGTCAATCGGTCCTGAATCTTTCGGAAGGGAACGAACTGCACCATCAGGAGTAAAGACATAAATCTCCTCCGCCAGATAGTTTTCTTTAACAGAGTCCACAAATTCCTTGGCATCATCAGCCTGGTCTTGGAGCTCCATCATCTCCTTAATCCAGTTCATTCCAATAGCAGATTCCTTGCTGTTGACCTGCCCTTTAATGCCTTTCTTATAAGCCCAGTGAGCTGCTACCCCGTACTCAGCCACTTCGTGCATTTCCTTGGTCCGAATCTGGAATTCAATAGGCCCTTTTGGTCCATAGACGGTCGTATGGATAGACTGGTAACCGTTGGCCTTACGATTGGCGATATAGTCTTTGAAGCGGCCTGGCATGGGTTTCCAAAGTTCATGCACATAACCCAGCATGGCATAGACATCACTCTGGGTATCTAAGATACAGCGAATGGCAATCAGGTCATAAATTTCCTCAAAGCGTTTCTTCTTATCCTGCATCTTGCGATAGATCGAATAGATATGCTTAGGACGACCATAGATTTTCCCTTTGAGATTACGTTCGGTAGCATAGTCCTCCAACTTGGTTACGACTTCGTCGACCAAAGCCTCTCGTTCTCTACGTTTTTCCTTCATCATGTGGGTGATCTTGTAAAACTCAGTTGGATTGAGGTAACGGAAAGATAGATCTTCCAACTCCCACTTGACACTGGAAATCCCTAGACGATGAGCAAGTGGTGCGTAAATTTCCATGGTTTCTCTGGAGATCCGTTCTTGCTTGTCCTTTCGAAGGTGTTTGAGAGTCCGCATATTGTGCAAACGGTCCGATAATTTAACCAAGATAACACGGATATCCTCTGACATGGCCATGAGCATCTTGCGGTGATTTTCAGCCAATTGTTCCTCGAGTGATTTGTACTCAACCTTACCGAGCTTGGTCACTCCATCAACGATAATCCGAACATCATGACCGAACTCTCTCTCCAGATCATCCAGTGTCGCATCTGTGTCTTCAACAACGTCATGCAAAAAACCACAGGCAACAGTTACGGCATCCAGCTTGAGCTTGGCCAGAATTCCTGCCACCTGAATAGGATGGATAATATAGGGCTCACCAGATTTGCGAAACTGCCCACTATGACAATCCACTGCGTAAATCAAAGCTTTTTGTACAAAAGCAACGTCTTCCTTTGTTAAATATTCTCTCGTTAAAGCGACTACCTGATCGCCCGTCAAATTCACTTCTTTCGGCATCTATACTCTCCAATTCTTCCTACCATTTTATCACTTTTTTAAGAATATTAAAACTAGAAAAGCCTGTTTTCATGCCTAACCTAAGCAATTAAAAGAAAAAGCACTGCAAGAGAGACTCTGCAGTGCTTTGTTATTTTATTTATCTTAGTAGACTGTTTTTTCAGTTTCTACATCGAAGAAGTGTGCTTTGTTCAAGTCAAATCCAAGTTCAACTGTCGCACCTGTTTGCAAGTAGTCACGAGCATCCACTTTTGCAACAAATTCGTCTTTACCAACTTGACAGTAAAGGTGAGATTCTGAACCAAGCAATTCTGATACTGAGATCGTAGCTTTGACAACTGATTCTGGGAATGTTTCAAGGAAAGCAGGTTCTGCATTCACATCTTCTGGACGGATACCGAAGATTAATTCTTTTCCTTCGTAGCCTTTATCACGAAGAACTTTCAATGCTCCTTCTGGAACTTTCAAACGGAAACCGTCTGAAACAATTTCGCTACCAACCAATTTCACATTGATGAAGTTCATAGCTGGGCTTCCGATGAATCCTGCTACGAATTTATTAACTGGGTTTTTGTAAACTTCTTGAGGAGTACCGATTTGTTCTACACGTCCGATAGTACCTGTACCAGCAGGGTTCTTAGTTGCTGACATGATAACGATACGGTCCGCAAGTGTCATCGCTTCTGTTTGGTCGTGCGTTACGTAGATAGTTGTAGCTCCGATACGACGGTGAATCTTCGCAATTTCAGCACGCATTGATACACGAAGTTTGGCATCCAAGTTTGACAAAGGTTCATCCATCAAGAACACTTTTGCATCACGGACGATGGCACGACCCATGGCAACACGTTGACGTTGACCACCAGAAAGGTCAGCAGGTTTACGATCCAAGAACTCTTTCAAGCCAAGGATTGCTGCAGCTTCTTGCACACGTTTGTCGATGTCTTCTTTGCTGTATTTACGCAATTTCAAACCGAAAGCCATGTTGTCATATACAGTCATGTGTGGGTAAAGAGCGTAGTTTTGGAATACCATGGCGATGTCACGGTCTTTTGGAGCTACGTCGTTGACAACCACGCCATCGATAGATGCAGTACCTTCTGTAATGTCTTCAAGACCAGCAATCATACGAAGAGTTGTTGATTTACCACATCCTGAAGGACCTACGAAAACGATAAATTCTTTGTCTTTGATGTCCAAGTTGAAGTCTTCAACTGAGTAGTGTTCGCTATTTGGATATTTTTTGTAAATGTTTTTAAGATTTAATTCTACCATGGAAGGTGAACTCCTTTTATTTTTTGATAGTCTTATTATAAATGAAAACGCTTTACATTTCTATGGCAAGGTGACCAAAAAAATAAAAAAGTTCTGTGCAACTTGCACAAAACTTTAGAGAATATCTGGTAAAATCAACTGATAACATAAGGTCAAATCTGTCAATTCTTTTAACTGAAGCCCTGTTAATTCTTCCCATTTATCAATCTTGTATTGGAGAGAATTGCGGTGCAGGTAGAGTTGCTGGGCAGTTTTGGTTAAGACAGCACTGTTTTCCCAAAGAGAAAGAATAATTTCCTGAATCTGGTCCTGGTCCAAGATCATCTGATGCAGGCATTCTTTAATAACCCTCAGATCCACTAGTCTTTCTCCCATACTCCAAAGATAGAGTTGTGAAAAGGTATGAACACCTTGATGACCTTGACGCCACCAAGTCTTAAACAAGTCCCGCTCCGCTTTGATTAAGTCTGATAGAGCTTGATGTCCTGTCTGTGACCAGACCTGCCCCAACATGATAGACAGACGAAGACCAAAGTCATACTCAACCGCTTCAATCGTATCACTTAAAATAGCTCGTACAGAGGTATACTTATCTTGTTGAAGCACGAAAACATAATCCTGAGCACCGACCTGTAACACTGTCTGGCAGTTAGGAAAGAGAGTTTGCATCATGTCTAGCCAAGAGGCTAGATTTTCTTGTTGGGAATAGGAAAGATGGCAATAAACCAGCTGAATTTTTTTAAATGTTTGCGGTGCCTGCCCCTTCCCCTCAATCAGATAGGGATACCAAGGATTGAGCGAACGGGCCTGCTCCTGCTGGGTCAAAAGGGCAACCAGCTGCTTTTCACGCTCGCTGAGCCCAGCTTCCTCCAGTAAAATCCACTGCTGAGAAGCTAAAGGGAGAGTGAGATAGCCCGGTTTCTCTACTGGCTGATTTGAAATCTGAGCTTCAGGAAACCAGTCTTGTAATTCCTTTGCAATCATATTCTAGCCCTCCACTTTTTGGATGCACCAAGAAATTAAGGTTTCTAGACGCTCCACATTTTCAGTCAGATGGAGATAGCCCATCACTGCTTCAAAACCTGTAGACATGCGGTAAGTCACCACATCAGCATTTTTAGCCTTTGTGTGGCTATTGGTATTGCGACCACGTTTGTAGATTTCTTCTTCTTTTTCCGTCAGGACTTGCTCCTCCAACATGAGGGCAATCAGGCGAGCCTGAGCCTTGGCTGAGACATACTTGGTCGCCTCTTGATGGAGTTTATTGGGCTTGGTCATGCCTTTGAGGATGAGGTGGCGACGAATATACATGGAATAAACCGCATCCCCTTCAAAAGCCAGCGCAATCCCGTTAATGAGATTGACATCAATCACGAGTCCACCTCACTCCATCCTTGGTGTCAAGGAGCTTAATTCCTTGAGCCGCCAATTGGTCACGGATTTGGTCAGCTGTCGCAAAGTCACGATTAGCACGCGCTTCTTGGCGTTTTTTGATTAAGGCTTCAATGTCTGCATCCAAAACTTCCTCGATAAAGACAATTCCAAAGACTTCCAACATAGCCGCAAGAGCTTCCTTAACACTTGCATCATAGTTGCCAGAGTTGATCCATTTTGCCATTTCAAAGACGACTGTGATCCCATTTGCCGTATTGAAATCCTCATCCATGGCTGCCACAAACTTATCTTTAAAAGCTTGCAACTCCCCAGCATCTACAGCTCCAGAAAATGGCTGCTCGTAAGTGTTTTTCAGATACTTGAGATTGGTCTCGGCATCCCGCACTGCCTTTTCCGTAAAGTTGATAGGCTTGCGGTAATGCTGAGTCGCAAAGAAGAATCGAAGTACCTGTCCGTCAAGAGTTTTAAGAGCATCGTGCACTGTGATAAAGTTACCCAAGGACTTAGACATCTTGACATTGTCGATATTGACAAAGCCATTATGCATCCAGTAGTTGGCGAAAGTCTTGCCTGTTTTTGCTTCTGACTGGGCAATTTCATTGGTATGGTGAGGAAACTCCAAATCAGCTCCACCACCGTGAATATCAATGGTATCGCCCAAAATCTCTGTTGACATAACCGAACACTCGATATGCCAACCCGGACGACCAGGTCCCCAAGGACTGTTCCAAGAAATCTCGCCTGGTTTTGCAGCTTTCCAGAGGGCAAAGTCCACAGGATTTTCCTTGCGAGCCGTTTCTTCATCTGTCCGACCTGAAGCACCCAGCTCCAAATCTTCCAAGGTTTTATTGGCCAACTTAGCATAGTTGTGAGATTTTTCCACGCGGAAGTATACATCTCCTTGACTCTCGTATGCATAACCTTTTTCAATCAAGTCAGCGACAAAACGGATGATGTCAGCCATAAACTCCACCACCCGCGGATGACGAGTCGCAGGTTTCACGCCTAAAGCTGTCACATCCTCACGAAAGGCAGCGATGTACTTGTCCGCAACCTCCAGAGGCGTGATACCTTCTTCCTTGGCACGGTTGATAATCTTATCGTCTACATCTGTAAAGTTGGAAATATAGGCAACTTCGTAGCCACGGTATTCGAAATAACGACGAATGGTATCAAAAGCCACCGTCGAACGGGCATTCCCCACGTGGATATAGTTGTACACGGTTGGCCCACAAACATACATCTTGACTTTGCCGTCCTCAATCGGAACAAATTCTCGCAAATCACGAGACATAGTGTCATAGATTTTAATCACTCACTGTCTCCTTTCTTACTTATTAGTAGAGAGTAGTTTCAATCCAACTCTCTAGCAATAATTAATGCTATCTCAAAAAAAGTCACAGCATCTGCTTTTCTTTCTTCATGTCTTGCATCCCACTCATGATTGTGATAGTCAACATAATCAGCCGTGTAGAAAAACTGATAAACCTTGGCTTGTCGAAATTGTGCCCAAGCCATAATTGCTGAGGCTTCCATATCCACAACAGTCGCACCTGCTGCTAGTCTACGTTTGACCTTATCGGCTGTTTCACGATAGAAAGCATCTGTAGTCCAAGCCTTTGTTCGAATGTGCTCAATACCAGATTTATTCAAAGCCTCTTCCATGGTTAAGAGCAGAGTTTCGTCATAAGCTACCTCATCACTAGCAGGAGCATAATGGTAACTTGTACCTTCATCACGTAGAGCTGAACTTGGTAGGATTATTTTATCTGCCTGAATAGACTGATCTAAAACTCCGCAAGAACCCAAAACAATAAAGTTCTTAAATCCTCTTGCCTTGAGTTCTTCTAAGAGTCCTACAACCATTGGGGCTCCAATAGTAGCCATAGCAACTGCTACCTTTCTCCCTTCTTTTTCATAGATATACCATGGGAATTTGCCATTTAGATTGGTTAGATAGCCAGCTTCATAAACACCTTCAAACTGCTTCACTCGTTCAACGATTTCTCCATTAAAAGATAAAATAATCGTATCACAAATTTCTCCACCACCACGAATACTTCGATCAGTTGGTTCGATAACAGCAGGTACATTTTCGAATTCTTCTAACAGCATTTACCTAACCTCCTACCTAAAGCATTACAACTCTCTACAAACCAGAAGACCTGTGACTAGCTTCTCTAGCATGTTCGAGTTTATTGACGTAGTACTCTCGTTTTTCTTCAACCTCATGAATAACCGGCTCATCTTTCTTGCCATGAAGACGGACAATCTTAGCAGGAATACCGACAACTGTCACATCACTAGGTACGTCTGCCACGACTACTGCAGCAGCACCGACTTTGGCATTTTCACCGATTTCTACCGGTCCGATGACTTGGGCATGGGCCGATATGAGAGCTCCTTTACGCACAGTCGGATGGCGTTTGCCAACATCCTTCCCTGTCCCACCAAGAGTCACTCCGTGATAGAGAAGAACGCCTTTTTCAACAATCGCTGTCTCTCCAATCACCAGGCCTGAACCATGGTCGATAAAGACACCTGACTCTATTTGAGCACCTGGATGGATCTCAATCTGCGTCCAAAAGCGCCAAAACTGACTGTGCATACGAGCTAAAAGCTTAAAGCCATGCTTCCAGAGAAAATGCGAGAGACGGTGGGCCGCCAAGGCCTTGACACCTGGATAAGTCAGCAAAACTTCCAAACTGTTGCGTGCCGCTGGATCATTTTCTTTTACAATATCAATGGTTTCGCGCCACCATCCCATACATTTCTCCTTTTCTTATTCTGAATCTTTTGGTGTTTCTGTAAATTCTTTCTTAGGTTTGTGGTCCTTTTGATGACGTGGGCGGTGAGGGCGTTCAGCCTTTTCACCTTTTTCATCGTGCTCAGGTTTTGGAGGACGAGGAAGAAGAGCTTTCATAGAGGCATCGATACGGCCTTTTTCATCAATCTTGATAACCTTAACGTCGACTTCATCACCAATAGCTACCAAGTCCTCGACACGGTTGGTGCGAGTCCAAGCCATTTCAGAAATGTGCACAAGTGCATCTGTCTTATCAAAGAGGTTGACAAAGGCACCAAATTTCTCGATACGAACAACCTTAGCATGGTAAACTTCATCGACTTTAGCTTCACGAACCAAGCCAGCGATGATTTCTTTGGTACGGTTAATAGCATCTTGGTCGCTAGAGTAGATGGACACATTTCCTTCTTCGTCGATATCAATCTTAACGCCTGTTTCAGCGATAATCTTGTCGATGGTTTCTCCACCCTTACCGATGACAATCTTGATCTTGTCGACATCAATCTTGATGGTATCAATTTTCGGAGCAGTTGGAGCCAATTCTGGACGAACTTCTGGGATGGTTGCTTCGATCACATCAAGGATTTCAAAACGGGCTTTCTTGGCTTGGGCAAGGGCCTCTGTCAAAATTTCTGCGGTAATCCCTTGGATCTTGATATCCATTTGAAGGGCTGTAATCCCGTCACGCGTACCTGCAACCTTGAAGTCCATATCTCCAAAGTGATCTTCCAAACCTTGGATATCTGTCAATACGGTGTAGTTATTTCCATCTGAAATGAGACCCATAGCAATACCCGCTACTGGCGCCTTGATTGGCACACCACCAGCCATAAGGGCAAGAGTTCCCGCACAGATAGAAGCTTGAGATGAAGAACCGTTTGATTCCAATACTTCTGCTACCAAGCGAATCGCATATGGGAATTCTTCCAAGCTTGGCAATACTTGCGCAAGAGCACGCTCACCGAGAGCACCGTGACCAATTTCACGACGACCTGGCGCACCGTAACGACCTGTTTCCCCTACAGAATATTGAGGAAAGTTATAGTGGTGCATAAAGCGTTTCTTGTACTCTGGATCCAAACCATCGATGATTTGAGTTTCACCCATTGGCGCCAAGGTCAAAACTGAAAGGGCTTGAGTTTGTCCTCGAGTAAAGAGACCGGAACCATGTACACGAGGAAGATAGTCAACCTGCGCATCTAAAGGACGGATTTCATCGACCTTACGCCCGTCAGGACGCACCTTGTCTTCTGTGATCAAACGGCGCACTTCAGCGTGTTCCATTTGTTCCAAGATTTCAGCCACATCACGCATGATTCGTTCAAATTCTTCATGGTCTGCATATTTTTCTTCGTAAACAGCAGTCACTTGGTCTTTAACTGCTTGAGTTGCAGCTTCACGAGCCAATTTTTCTTCTACTTGAACCGCTTTTTGGAGGTCGCTGTTGTAGGCTGCGATGATTTCAGCCTGCAAGTCAGCATCTACATGAAGCAATTCCACTTCTGCTTTTTTCTTACCGACTGCGGCAACGATTTCTTCTTGGAAGACAATCAATTCTTTGACTGCTTCGTGCCCTTTCAGAAGGGCTTCCAACATGATTTCTTCTGACAATTCTTTGGCACCAGACTCAACCATGTTGATGGCATGCTTGGTACCAGCTACTGTCAATTCAAGAAGAGATTGCTCTGCTTGTTCTTGACTAGGGTTGATGATGATTTGGCCATCTACATAGCCTACTTGTACCCCAGCGATTGGTCCGTCAAATGGAATATCTGAGATAGAAAGCGCTAAAGATGAACCAAACATAGCCGCCATTGGTGCAGAGGCATTTTCATCATAAGAAAGCACGGTGTTGATCACTTGCACTTCGTTACGGAAACCTTCCGCAAACATGGGACGGATTGGACGGTCAATCAAGCGCGCTGTCAAAGTCGCATCTGTTGAAGGACGTCCTTCACGTTTCATAAAGCCACCAGGAAATTTACCAGCTGCATACATTTTTTCCTCGTAGTTGACTTGAAGTGGGAAGAAATCCCCAGTTGCCATTTTCTTAGACATAACGGCCGCAGTCAAGACAGTTGACTCACCATAACGCACGACAACAGAGCCATTTGCTTGCTTAGCAACCTGACCAGTCTCTACGATTAACTCGCGACCCGCAAAAGTCGTTTGAAACACTTGTTTTGTCATTTTAATCCCCTTTGGATTGATGAAATTATACGCCTTGCCTACAAAAATCAGGATACAAAGGGCGTAAAGAATCCCGTATGAAAATAGGAGATTGACGCAGTGTGCGATGCACACCAGGAAATCTATCTTTTTCACTAGGGATTTAGCCCGGGTTCAACTATCAAGATACTAAGGACGTAAAAAGCAAAGTAAAAATAGGAAACTGACGAAGTCTTCGATGAAGACAAGACAGTTTATCTTTTTTACACAGCTTTTCGGCCGGGTTCAATTACACAAGATACTAAGCCGTTAAGCAACTCAAAGGAAAATAGGAAATCGAACGACGGAGCGACTGCTCCTAGGTAGATTTATCTTTTTCCACAGAGTTGTAGGCGTGTTCAGTTACACAGGATACAAATCATTAGAAAGGTTTGATGCTAAAGCATCTATACCTTTCACGCTAATCGCTATCATGCGATTAGCTAAATGCTTTACTAACTCCCTTGTCAAATAATATCGATTTGACTCGCTCGTGTCGCTAAACCTTGCAGTTTGAATGCATTGTATTATTTTATACCCTCATCTTTGTATCAAGTACGTACAGAGTCTATTTTATCATATTTTTCTTAAAAAGTGCGGGCTTTTCTATTAAAAAGGAACCATTCCCCCATGAAAAGAGGAATGGTTTGTTGTATATTTTATTTAGCAAATTCTTTGGCTTTCGTAACTGTCATTTTTCATTTAAAAGCATGTAAATAAAAAGCTGTCGTCTCAGTGGTTAAAGAATTAATTACCCTAAAGACTGATGATTAAACAAGGCATGGGTTGCTTGGTGGATGTATTTGGCTGTTTCAGCATTGTTCATGGTGTAGAGATGCACACCTGCGACATCCTGGGTCACCAAGTCCACGATCTGATCCACGGCATAGGCAAGTCCTGCTGCTCTGAGCGACTCAGGGTCATGCTCATACTTGTCTAAGATGGCCTTAAATTTACGTGGAAGGTGGATATTCTCACAAGTCTTCAAGAGACGAAGCGCTTGGTTACGGTTAAGAATTGGCATAATCCCCGCATGAATAGGAACATCAATCCCTGCCAAGGTACACTTATCTTGAAAATCGTAGAAACGCTCATTGTCAAAGAAAAGCTGCGTTACAAGGCTTGAACAGCCTGCATCCACTTTCTTCTTGAGATTTTGAATATCCGAGATCTGATTTGGCGAGTCAGGGTGTCCTTCTGGATAGCAAGCGCCAACAATATCAAAGTGAGGGGCTTGTTCCTTGATGAACTCGATCAAGTCCGTTGCGTAGCGGAAATCCTTCTGTGGCTCCACATCAGGGATAATATCTCCACGCAGGGCCAAGATTTTCTGTACCCCAACCTTGTCCAAGTCCGCAATGGTTTCAGCAACTTTGTCCTTGGTCAGATAGATAGCTGGCAAGTGGGCAATAGTGGGAATCGCCAAGTCATTCTGGATAAAGTCAGCCAAACGAACCGTTGTTTCCTTGATATTAAATTTATTATTGCTGGCGGTCACACTGATAAAGTGCGGTGTCAGCTCCCGCATATCCTGCAAGGCTAAAATAATTTTATCATTACCCACAGCTGGGTTTGGAGGGAACACTTCAAATGAGAGTGACGGTGTTTGGCGTGACATATGTAATAACCTTTTCTAGTTGATTTTTTTGAACAACCATTGTATGGAGAGAAATCGAATCTTACAATTTCTCACGCGCAGCTTTAGCAGCTTCGACAAGGCGGATCAAGCTTTCTTTTGTTTCTGGAATACCACGTGTTTTCAAACCACAGTCAGGGTTGATCCAAACTTTCTTGCTTGGTACTTTAGCAAGGATAGCTTCGATTGTGTGGTCGATTTCGCCTTCATTTGGCACACGAGGAGAGTGGATATCGTAAACCCCAGGTCCCACTTCTGTTTGGAAGTTTTTCGCTTTGAGTTCGTCCAAGATTTCAAGGTTTGAACGGCTTGCTTCAAAGGAAATAACGTCCGCATCCATGTTGTCAATAGCTGGGATAATATCTGTAAATTCTGAATAACACATGTGAGTGTGAATTTGTGTGTCTGGCGCTACTGTAGAGTGTACCAAGCGGAAGGCTGGAATAGCCCAGTCAAGGTAGTCTTCGTACCAGTCGCTACGACGGAGTGGCAATTTCTCACGAAGAGCAGCCTCGTCGATTTGGATGATTTTCACACCTGCAGCTTCAAGGTCAAGAACTTCATCCTTGATAGCAAGGGCAATTTGAAGAGTAGAATCCTTGATAGAGATGTCTTCACGTGGGAATGACCAGTTGAGGATGGTAACAGGCCCAGTCAACATACCTTTAACAGGTTTGTCAGTACGGCTTTGTGCGTAGCTAGACCATTTGACAGTGATTGGGTTGAGACGAGTGACATCGCCCCAGATGATTGGTGGTTTAACCCCACGCATACCGTATGATTGTACCCAACCATTCTTAGAGAAGAGGTAACCTGACAAGTTTTGACCGAAGTACTCAACCATGTCATTACGCTCGAACTCACCGTGTACAAGCACGTCAAATCCAACTTCTTCTTGCCATTTGATCCATTCGTCGATAGTTTCAGCAAGGAAAGTGTCATATTCTTCTTGTGACAATTCACCCTTACGGTAAGCCAAACGTTTAGCACGAACTTCCTTAGTTTGAGGGAATGAACCGATAGTTGTTGTTGGAAGAGCTGGAAGTTTGAAAGCTTCTTCTTGGATAGCTTCACGTTCTGCAAAGGCTGGCAAACGAGTGTAGTCTGCATCTGTCAATCCAGCGATACGAGAACGAAGTTCAGCATTTTCACCCACACGCTCAGCCGCAAAGAGTTCTTTGTTGGCTGCAAGAGCTTCTTCACCTTGACCATTACGGATAGCATCCAAATCACGGATCTCATCCAATTTCTCAACCGCAAAGGCAAAGTGGTTCAAGATAGCTGGTTCAAATTCTTCATTAGCAGTTGTAAATGGCACATGAAGAAGTGAGCATGAGCTTGTCAAGACAATGTTTTCAGCTGGGATTTGCTCAAGAACAGCCAAGCTCTTTTCGTAATTATTGCGCCAGATGTTTTTACCATTGACAATCCCTGCATAGAGAGTCTTGTCAGCTGGGAAACCACCTTTAACGAGTTCAAGAGTTTTCTTGCCTTCAACGAAGTCAAGTCCAATAGCGTCAACTGGCAAGTTTACAAGGTCAGCATATACGTCACGAACATCTCCGAAGTAAGTTTGAAGCAAGACTTCAAGACCTTTTTTGTCAGCCAACAGCTTGTTGTAAATGTTCAAGAAGAGCGCTTTTTCTTCTTCTGTCAAGTCTTTGACAAGAGCAGCTTCGTCCAATTGGATACGAGTCGCACCAAGTTCAGCCAATTTTGCAAAAACTTCTTGGTAAGCAGCCACTAAGCTGTCTACGAAGTCTTCTGCTTTCACGCCTTCTTCAAAGTCTGACAATTGAAGGAAAGTAAATGGACCTACAAGGACAGGACGAGTGTTAAGACCAAGTTCTTTTGCTTCTTGGAACTCATCAAAGATCTTATGACCAGCCAATTTGACTTGAGTGTCTTTTTCAAATTTAGGAACGATGTAGTGATAGTTAGTGTTGAACCATTTCTTCATCGGAAGGGCACGAACGTCCCCTTTTTCACCTTGGTAACCACGTCCCAAAGCAAAGTAGCGCTCAAAGTCAGACAAGTCCAAGTTTTGAACAGAAGCTGGAACCACGTTGAAGAGGAAGGCTGCATCTAGGAAGTTATCATAGTGAGAAAAGTCATTTGATGGAATTTCAGTGATGCCTTTATCTTTGACAATATTCCAGTGTTTAGCACGCAAGTCTTTTGCTGCGGCAAGGAGTTCTTCTTCTGAGATTTCTTTTCTAAAGTATTTTTCAGTTGTAAATTTTAATTCGCGGAATTCACCCAAACGAGGGAAACCGATGATCGTAGTTGACATGATGTGTCCTCCAAAAATTGTTGTTGAAACTATCTTAACAGAAAAGAAAGCGCCTGTATAATTGTAAAAAATTAGGCTTTGATATAGTTTGAAACTATATCTCTCTTTTAGACAAAAGAAAAAGACTTGAGAACAGTGCCTCAAATCCTTTGTATTACCTGTTTTATAGCGGTATTTCAGTTAGACTATTCAAATGCGTTATTGGTAATTCTTATAAGTGACTATGGTTTGTTATTAGAAAAGACTATAGGTTGATTTTCCTTTGGTATTTTTGATATTTCCCTTGAAAAGTGCGGACGGAAGCAAATTACTTCGTAATTTCATTCCTAATTTTTGAGCCAAAATGTCTCAAAAATTCCGTTCTAGATAATAATAAATTATTATCTAGAATACCACTATAGCGGGAAATATCCTCAAAAAGCTCACTTCGTTCGCACTTAGCGTATAAATAGAACTCAAAAGTTATTAAAAATAAATCCCAACACTCTTAAAAAGAAGACCTTAAAATCATTCTAAAGGTCTCATCTTTATTATTCGAAAAAATTACGAGAAGAGTTATAATGTGGAGCTAATCCTGACTCTTACTCCAACTCTATCCCCTTGTCACGGAGATTAGCCAGACATTCCTCATAGTATCCTGCATCATGCTCACTATAGATGGGCTTACCTAGCTTCTCCTCTGCTAAGTCTTGATAAGAAGGACAAGTCTTACCACGGTAGTCCTTGTCCAACCACTCTGGACTGACCTTGTAGCCACGGTTCGCCATCTCCTCCATGATCAAGCGATGATAAGCATAGAGACGATAAGGCGAGTGGGTAAAGACATAGTCCACCGTCGCATGCTTTCTGCCCCAGCCATTACCACGCAGGGCACAGCACTCTCGGTGTTGCCCTAGGAGCTGAGGACGGGGAAGTTGTGAAATCAAAGCCTCATGCCAAAGTCTCATGGGGGTCTCCTTTCAGTAAAGTCGAATGTTGCAAGTAGGTATTTGGATAGTGTTCAAGCAACTCTCGAGTTTTAGCGACTAAGTCTTCCTTGGAAGCCTGACCAAAGCGGTAGCGATCCAGCAAGAGCATATAGTCCTTTCGCTCAGCATCTGTCGCTTTCTTTTTGAAATAGCCCCAAATATGCTGAAAGGCATTGCAAACCTGACCCCTGTGTTCTGGGATTTGACAGGCACGGTCAATCATCTCTTGAACCTGACTCACCTCCACCTGTTCATTCTTCAAGTATTGGCGAATCTCATTGTAAATATTGCTAGAATGGCTCAAAACGAGGTATTTGTTCCTAGCCCAGAGTTGTTGGCATTGGGATTTTTGGTTAGTTTGTTCCATGTTTCTCCTTACTTTCTATCAGTTTCCAGGAAATATGGAAACAAAGTTATATCTTAAAAATGAGCGAATTATGAGTGTTTTTGTAGAGCCTGATTTTTCTAGTAAACCTTGTTTGACAATCCTTAAATACCTGAATATGTCTCTACTAACAACTGAATCTTACGTAAAACCTCTTGCTTTTTCCGTTCACGCGCTCCCTGTCTACGAGAAGTTGGTGGAATAATCGAATCCAAATCAGTCCCACTGTTTTCAGCATAACCTCGTTGAATTGATTTGTCGATGAATAATTGATAATCAGCTACAAGTTTCTCAGACTCAGCTAGGTCGTGAATCGCAATTTTCTTGCGTTCTTTACCATATTCGTAGAAAGCATTGATAATCCCATCATGGTCTTTCAGACTCGCTAAATCAGTATCATTAATGAATCCAATAACCAACTCTTCTTTGGCACGAATATCGATACTAGAACGAATCACACGACTAACTTCAGCTTTCATTACTTCCTTAGACTCAGAATTCTTCGATTTCTCAACAATCAATGCCAGAATATAGTCTAGATTGATCTCATCTGTTTTTAAGAGTTCGATTTCAAATTCAACATCTGAAAGGTCGACATCCAAATCCTTGGTCTTTTCATAGTTTTTAAGGTTCAAAAATTCATCTCGAATTTCCACATAGACACTTCTTAAATCCTGAAGATAACCTTCTGAAATAGGTTTGTCAATTTCTTGGAATTCGTCATAATTTCGAAGAACATTATCAAGCTTCAGCAACTCACCAAAGAGCTTAACAAACTCTTTTTTCTCATGCTCTGTTTCAATTTCCTGCGGATTCGGGAATCTTTCCAGAATTTCCTGACAGACTTCAGTATAGCCTTTGACCTCGATACCCGTTACTTGATCCACGAAACCATCCATGTATTCATTAAAGCTTTTTTCTAAGATAATTTCAAGTTTATTTGTGTCTCCAAAAGTCTTAATAGCTTCTTGCGTAGCCTTTTCTAAATCACGGAAACAAACGATATTCCCAAAAGGCTTAACCTTATTAAAAATTCGATTGGTTCTCGAGAATGCCTGAATCAATCCATGATAACGAAGGTTTTTATCGACAAAGAGAGTATTCATGGTCGGAGCATCAAATCCTGTCAAGAACATACCCACTACAATCAGTAAATCCACTTCCTTGGACTTAACTCGTTTAGAAAGATCACGATAGTAATTTTGAAACTCTTTGCCATCTGTCGAAAAGTTCGTCTTGAACATTTGATTATAGTCGTAGATTGCCTTAGCCAGAAACTCTTTAGAAGATAGAGGCATAGCTGTATCTTGAGGTTCTAGCTCTTCATCTTGAATTTCCCCATAAGCTGACTGTTCTTCGTTGGGTGCAAAGCTAAAGATGGTTGCAACCTTCAAGCGATTAGCTTCGGGTAGGCATGCCTGTTGTCGTTGGAGTTCGTCATAGTATAATTTTGCTGCTTCAATACTTTGTACAGCCAGCATGGCGTTAAAACCTTGCATCTTCTTTTGTTTATGAGTGTAATATTTACTCCGACGCGTCTTGTCATTATAAACTCTTAACAGGTACTCAGTGATGGTTGCTATCCGTTCTGGATGCAAAAGGAGCTCCTTCTCCATCTTCTTGAGTTTCTTCTCATCAATCTCTTGACCAACTGCTTTTTCAGCATCACTATATTTATTGATTTCAGGCTTGATATAGTTATAGTCAACCTTGAACTTCAATACTTTTTTATCTCGAATAGCATCTGTGATAACGTAGTTATGAAGTTGTTCGCCAAAAACTTCTTGTGTCGTTTCACCCGTCAAGCTATTTTCTGGGAAAATCGGTGTTCCTGTAAAGCCAAATAGAGCATACTGTTTAAAAGCCTTCTTAATACGCTTTTGCGCCTTCCCAAACTGCGAACGGTGACACTCATCAAAAATCAAGACACATTTCTTAGCATAGATTTCATGATTTGGATTTGCTGTTATAAACTTGTTTAACTTTTGAATGGTTGTGACAACGATTCGATCATCATTTTCTTCGATACTGCGTTGGAGCTCTTTTGTATTGTTGCTACCATTAACTGAATTTGGCTGGAATTTTTGATATTCCTTCATGGTCTGATAGTCAAGGTCTTTTCTATCAACGACGAATATCACTTTGTCAATGTAGTCCAACTCTGTTGCCAAGCGCGCAGTCTTAAAGCTGGTCAAAGTTTTTCCCGACCCCGTTGTATGCCAGATATAGCCACAAGCATTGATAGTGCCAAAGTTCTTCATTTCATTAGATGAATGAATCTTGCGCAAGATACTCTCTGTTGCTGCTATCTGATAAGGGCGCATGATGAGTAAGGTATTATCAGCATCAAAGACACAATACTTGGTCAAGACCTCCAAGAGGACTCGCTTACTCAAGAAAGTGACAGTAAAGTCTTCTAAATCGTGAATGGTTTTATTTTTACGGTCTGCCCATTCGCAAGTGAACTCATAATGATTTTTATTTTGAGCTGTCGTATTTGCAAAGTAGCGTGTATAAGTTCCATTAGAAATGACAAAAATTTGAATGTATTTGTATAAAGAATTTTCGCTATTGAAGCTTTCCTTGCTATATCTATGAATTTGTTCAAAAGCTTCTTTTAGACTAACCCCGCGTCTCTTCAATTCAATCTGAACTAACGGTAGACCATTGACTAAAATGGTCACATCATAGCGGTTGGTATGACTACCCACTTGGGTCACCTGGTTGATGACCTGCATGCTATTGTTATGAATATTCTTCTTGTCAATGATAAAAATATTCTTAATCCGTCCATCGTCAAAGACAAAGTCATAGATATAGTTTTCTTGAATTTTTCGAGTTTTTTCAACTAATCCTTCATTGGGGCAGTCTAAATACTCTACTACAAAGCGATCCCACTCAGCATCCGAAAAAGTCACCTTATTAAGTTTTTCAATTTGCACCTTGGCATTTGCTAAGAGCTCTTCAGGTGTATGAATATTTAAGCGTTCATAGTTGAGATGATTGACCAAATCAGAAATTAACTGATTTTCCAAATCTGCCTCAGACTGAAATTCTCTATCCGTGCGATACTCTGGTTGATACTCAGCCAAGAGAATCCCTTCATTTGTTTCCGCAATTACTTCATGTACTTTTGAATAATCAACCATTGCATGCTTCCTTTTTTGTTTTAATTGAGATTCTATCTCAAAATGATTAAAGAATTTATCTAGTAAAGTTTAATAATTGTTCTCTCCAGTATTCATACTGTTTCTGTCTCAGTTCGATTTCTTTCGGAAGACCCTCAGAAAGAGAGTTGGTTAAAGTATTGAAATTGTCAAGGGTAGAGACGATTCTTTCTTGTTCTGTAATGGATGGTAAGTAAAAAGTAATTTTATCAATAGCATCCTTAGATAATCTCGGAATACTTGCCTTTCGAACTTGCGATTTGAGTCTATCTTGCTTACTTACCAAGACATAGTAAATAAATTTATCAGAAATATTATCTGACGTCTCTAATGTGTAGACATCATCTGCTGCCCAAAAGTCCATAGCGCTATACCCAATTTCACCAGCCGCCCCTGCACAAATTACAAAGCTAGTATTTTTCACTCTGTTTGATTCGGTATAATATCCTAAGGGCGTCAAACTGTTTTGATAAACTGGAAAACTTCCTGTAGTAGCTAATTGTTGTCTCACAAGACGTTTCCCGCGTTGTAAATTGACAACTTGTCCCAACTTCACTCGAATTGGACCAAATACCCACTGTAAAAGTTTGATAATTGCAGAGTTGTCCCACTCCTCTACTCTACTCTACTCTCAGTGTACTCGCCTTCGGCGACGAATGTCAAGAGTTTTTCTCTAAAATATGCGTACTGTTTTTGGCGTAGTTCAATCTCCTTGGGAAGTCCGATGTTCAAGTCATGACAAACCGTATCAAAGTTGTCTAAAACTTCAACAATGCGGGATTGGATTTCGAGAGATGGAACTGGGATTTTGAATTTTGCAGTATCATTACTAGAAATTTGTGGCATCTGCATATTATTAGCGATGTTTTGAAAATGTTCTTTATTATGAATTAAGTAATGATAAATGTATCTTAAGTTGATATTTTCATTGTCTGAACTGTATGACCAAAATTCATTTTTAAAACTAAATGGTTCTGTGCAGTATTCAAAATCAATAATTCCACGAGATTTTACAACAATTGCCTCTTCTGTATGAATATCTTTATCGGGAATATCTCCATAGTTCACATCAGCGTAAGTCTTTCCTCCTGCAAAGATACGGATTGGCGCACCATCTTTGTGAAGTAATCTCATCTGACTAGCTGTAATTTTAGTTCCTTTTCCTTTTTTTAGACATTCGTTCAACTTCTTCCACTCAACCTGATAGACCTCATCCTCAAAAGATAACAGTTTATCTCGATAATAAGAATACTGCTTTTTACGTGAGGTCAATTCTGAGGTCAATTCTGTAACATACTCAGTGAATTTGTCAAGTGTTTGAACTATTTTTTCTTGAATTTCTAGAGGAGGGATTGGAATGAGAAACTTTGAATAAGTTCCAATCCATTGTCTACCATGTTGATCTGGTTTATAAGTTATTGTACCCAAATAATGCCATGCATAGCGTAATAAAACTTCGTTTTCAAATTCATCTTTTATCGTTAACATTTTCATTGCTGATGATTTTACTTTAAATTTAAAATCTACCCATTGTTTTGATGTAGTAAAATCATCAAAAATGATAACAGGATTGGTTTTGCTAGCTTGATAAATACCGGTTTTTTCATTTGTATAGCCTAAAATAAATGATTGTCCCGCAGTTAAAACAGGAATTTCATTACTGTCAGTATAAGCTTTACTTGATACAATATATTTGGTTGGTTGTTCATAATCTACTACTTCCCCCAACTCTTTCCACTCAACGGGACAGTTCTGGATTTCTTCTAGGATGTTCATCACTTACCTCCTTCCTTGGCTAGATTTTCAATGCTTTTGATTTCCTTGAGGTAATCTTTTTCAACTTGACTGAGGGTTTTGGCTTGGTAGCTCTTATATTCCTTATCTACCTTCTGCTTCATCTGTTCACGAGAGATAGAACCACTGTTAGCTAGCAAGTCTTCCCCCGTAGCCTGAAGGATACGATCTACGTGAGCCACCCAGTCCGCCATAGTCATGACTTCTTCTCGCTCTGCCTGTCTTTCAGCAAAATCGAGATATCCTGATACAAGCTGATTAAGTCCACGGAGTTCCCTTTCTGTCAGGTAGTTCTTGGCAACTTTTGCTTCAGATAGAGTAGGAAGGTCTCCCTTAAAAGTGGTCAAGCCCATAAACTCCTTTTCGCTATCGACACGGTTATAGATGAGTTCACTCGCAGTATTGTGGTGAATAGCGTAATGCATCTTGTTTTGCACCGTCGCAAAAAATTTCTTTGCCTCTGGTGAGTTTGCATTGTAGTCACTTGATGTAGCAAAGAGATCCAAGACCTGACGATAAAAGACTTTTTCACTAGAGCGGATGTCTCGGATTCTCTCAAGAAGTTCTTTGAAGTAAGAGCCTCCACCCAAGTTTTTCAAGCGCTCATCATCCATAGCGAAGCCCTTAATCAGATATTCTTTCAAGACTGTCGAAGCATAGTGTCTAAACTGGATTCCACGAGGGGAACGCACACGGTAGCCAATCGCTAAAATCATATCCAGATTGTAGTAGGCGACTTTTTTTGACTGAGTTTTACCAGCTATTGCACCGTGACGAGTGGTTGTCAACTGATAGTTGACAACCACTGCTTCATCCAATTCACCATCTTCAAAAATCGCCTTGATGTGTTTACTAATGTTTTGCTTAGAGGTTTGAAAGAGCTCGGCTAGTTCTTGTTGGGTCAGCCAGACCGTTCCATTATCCAAGTGGAGTTCAATCGCAGACTTGCCGTCATCTGTTCTATAGAGAATCACATCATTTGCCATGGCTCAATTCCTCTACAATCTTATCTATCTCTGCACGCAAGTGGTCAATCTTTGTCACAGTCTCTGCGATTTCTTTATTGAGCTCATCAATATCAATCTTCTCACGTGTATCTTCTTGTTCGACATAGGTTGAGACAGATAGATTGTAATCTTGCTCTGAGCCAATCACCTCATTATCAACAAGAGCAGATTTATAGTCAACATTTTGATAATTAGAGAATAATTCAACTATATGCTCGATATTGCTATCCGTCAAGACGTTGTTATTGGTCTCTTTTTTGAATTCTTTACTCGCATCGATAAAGAGAGTTTTATTTTCTAATTTATTCTTCGCCAAAACCAAGATCGTGGTTGCGATAGAAGTTCCAAAGAAGAGATTGTCTGGAAGAGCAATCACCGCTTCAACAAAGTTGTTATCTACTAGATACTGACGAATGGTCTTTTCAGCACCTCCACGATAGAAAATGCCTGGGAAACAAACAATAGCTGCTCGACCTTTATTAGACAGATGATTGAGACTATGCATGATAAAGGCAAAGTCAGCTTTTGACTTAGGAGCTAGTTTCCCTGCTGGCGCAAAACGGTCATCGTTTATCAGAGTTGGATCTCCATCTCCCACCCATTTGACAGAATACGGAGGGTTAGAAACGATAGCATCAAAAGGTTTCTCTTCCAAATGCTGAGGATTTAAGAGGGTATCTCCTCGCTTAATATCAAAGTTATTGTAGTTGATATTGTGTAAGAACATATTCATACGAGCCAAGTTATAGTTGGTCATATTAATTTCCTGACCAAAGAAACCACCCTCTAGGATATGATCTTCGTATTGTTTTTTCATTTGAAGAAGAAGAGAGCCTGAACCACATGTCGGGTCATACACCTTGTTAATCTTGTCCTTACCGACCATGACTAGGCGAGCTAGTAATTTAGAGACTGTCTGTGGTGTGAAAAATTCACCCCCGCTTTTTCCTGCATTACTAGCATAGTTAGAAATCAAGAACTCATAAGCATCCCCAAAGGCATCAATGTCATTTTCCTCAAAATTGCCAAAGTTAATGCTATTGATACCATTAAGAATATCAGAAAGGCGTTTATTTTTTTCTGGAACAGTTCCACCAAGGATGTTGCTTCGGGTATCCAAGTTATCAAACAGACCTTTGATATCATCTTCTGATTTGAAGCCAATCGCTGACTTCTCAATAGCTTGGAAAATATTGGCCAAGTCTTCGTTTAAATTTTCATTTTGCGAGGCGTTCTTGACGACATTTTCAAATAATTGACTCGGAAGGATAAAGAATCCCTTATCTTCAACTGTACCTGGTTTGAAATCTTGCTCAGCTTCTTGGTCACTTAAGTCAGCATAACGGAATTCTAAGTCGCCAGCCTCATGCTCAGCACGGTCAAAATAGTCTGCCATGTGCTCTGAAATAAAGCGATAGAAAAGGATACCTAGGATATATTGTTTAAAATCCCAACCATCTACAGCTCCACGAACATCGTCTGCAATCGCCCAAATTTTACGATGCAGCTCCTTGCGTTCTGCATTTTCTTTACTTGCCATTTTTACTTTCCTTATTAAATAAATGTATTATCTTTTCTATTTTATCATATTTCAAGAAAAACCACTCGACCTGACTAGAGCGAGTGGGCTATAAACTATTCTTAACTTTATTAAGGTAGTAGAACTTCTTTCATACCATCCTTATCATCACTCTTTATAAATACAATATTACGTTTTCCTGTTAACTCTATCAATTTTTCTTTACCAAGGATGATTGCGAGATTCTTAATAATTGAACGTTTTGCTAAATCATTAAAATAAGTGAAAATAAATCTATAATCATACTTTCCATTTTCTGCTAATGCAAAACATTTTTGAAATATTTCCTTATCCAAAGGGTCAACCGAGTGTCCAAAAACAATGATATTCTTTGAATTTGGAAGTTGACTTCCGAATTCGTCATCTATATCATAGAAAGTTCGTTTAAAAAAATTTTCAAAATCATTTCCCGTTTCTTTTACTACTCTTTGATAATATTTCTGGTAGGGAATTAAATCACTGTTAACATCATTTTCTTTATCCTCAATTCCAAAAACCATCGTATTGATTCGACTGAAAGTTCTAATTAAATCAATTCGCCCATGTATGCAATGAGTTCTCTTCTCAGAAGTTCCGTAGAGACGACCTGATGTGTTGGTATAATTAAAGTTTAGGACTGAGGAATTTGATAGATCCGATACTGCATCTAAAGCTGTTGGACTTGCTTTAAGCCCTTGAACCTCAAAATCAAGGTAGTCCAAATAAGACAGATAGATTTCTAAAAGTTCAATTAATAAATCAAGTTGCCTGATAAATTCATTATTAAATTTTTCAAGTGCAACTTCTCTTTCTAAAGAACTCCAGTCTTCCTCTTTATACAAGGAAATAAAACATCTCGCAACAAATGCTTTTGAACTATAATTCTTTTCTCTTTCTAATTTATCTTCAAGTACCCAAAATTGATTTACAGGTGCAATTTGAAAAAGTAAATCATTATTCTCCCTAAAATACATAATTGATTCTACAAGTTGCGAAATCATGATTTCAAGATTAGACCAATTATCTCCAAGGGTATCTTTGTTCTCATTAATAAATTTCAAATATAAATTATCTCTGTATTTCTCAATACTAATATTTTTAGCTTTTAGGAACTTCAGTAACTCCTCATTTGGATTAGAGAATAATTGTTTTTCAAATTCAATAAAATCGGTATACTTCGTCTTTCGCCCCATAGCAATATCAAAACCATTACCTAAAATTAAAATAGTATCTGCCATATTTTCTCCCTTTGCTTTTTTATTTTCTAGAGGGGTAATATTTTACTTCCCCTACTCCAACTGACTTTTAACCTTCTTCTTAGTCAAGGTACGGTCGTTTTTGTTAGAGAGAGCTTGGATACGAGCTTCGAAAAGGATTTGCCGTCCGGCCTCTGTTCGTGTGTAGACGAGGTGATAACGTCCGATAGTTGGCGTCAGAAAGTCAAGGAATTTCTGTGCTTCTTCCTTGCGCTTGTCAAAAAGACTAGGAACGGCATAGTAAGGTGACTGACCTTGTCGGACCTTATCCGCCTTCAAGAGATAGCGCTGGTTGTCCACTGGAGCAAAGAATTCTCCCACAGTCTGCACAAACAGCTCCTTGTCCCTCATGTTTCCTCCCTTGAGATAGGCGAAAACCATATAGTTTTCTTTGTCCTCCTCTACATGAACACGGGATTGATCATCCGCTAGATGCCCCGAATCTAGCAGAGCCTTTCGGATCTGCTCACCAAGGAATTGCATACGCCTATAGGGGCTTTTATAGAGGAGATAGCGTGATGTAGCAAAAGCTAGAAAGAGGAGACAGGCTACCGTAAGCCACCAAACACCGAGCAGTCTCAGTCTAAATAGCAAGACCAACAAATCTACTGCCAACAAGAGCAATGACATGCGAACCCATTTTAATGCATCAAGCAATAGCATGACTGGGATTTTCTTTTTTGGGGTTGCGACTTCTGTAACTATCTCAAATTGATCCGCTACGACGAGAGCATCTTGCCATTTTTGTCTCAAACCTGCTCGATCCTTGGAGAGACTCTTAACTCGCTCATTGTACTCACTAATTTGCTTTTTCTTAAAAGGGGGCTTTGGAAAATCCAAACGATCCAAACCGGTCTCAATACTCTCCTGATTATAAGCCAACCCAAGAAAATGCTCCATCCGTCGCGACAAGGTTTGCAGATCCTGATTGCTCTCTGGTCTAGGCTCCTCACCAGGAAGAGTGATAAGTGCTTGCGCTTGAACGGCTACCAGATGCCAGATGTTGCTGGTCTTTTCTGGATGTCCCGGCCAGATACGAATGGCACGCCCACGCATCTGGTTACTTAGCATAAAGCTCCCCACAAAGCTTCCGAGTATTAGGGAATTAACACAAGGAGCATCCCAACCCTCTCCGAGGAGAGATTTGGTTCCGACTAGGACTTGAATCCGCCCTCGTTGAAAAAGCTCCGTCACTGCCGCTACGATTCCCTTAGCTGAGCTAGGAAAACCAACCTGCACATAATCTTTTGGATCCAAGTGACCAATAGATGAGAAACTAAGAGGAACCTGAGGCAAGAGTTCCTTCAACTCTGCTGTCACATCGGTAGGCAAAATAACGACACTACCTGACAAGACAGCCAAAGACACAGGTATCTCTTGCTCCTGAGCTTTTCGACGAATGCTTTCAAAATAAGGGAGAACCCCCAACTGAGAAATAGTCGCCTGATCATCTCCCAGATAACTAGCAAAATCCTTGCGAATATAGTCAGCTAGTACTAACTGTCTCAGTTCCTGACCTAGACTCTCATACTCTGTCAAGAAGATATCGGCAATGGCAGACAATTTCCCCAGAGATTGGGTTAAAAGCTGATCGGAAGCCTTTGACTTAACCAGATAAACCTGACGCTTTTCCACCAATCCACGCGCCTTTAAGTCAGCCTCTATCTTTTTCCTATATGCATCCGAATCATCATACCAATCTGGCGTCTGATAGAGCATGCTCTGTAACAGCGTCTCCAGCCAGTAGGAGGTCAATGCTGGAAGCTTCTGGGTTCCCAGTAAATTTTGTAAAGAGGGAGGAATCGTTAACCCCTGAGAATGCATATAAATCAACATAGCAGACAAGTACTTGGGATCTTCTAAGAGAAAATCAGATGAAATATCCCCTTTGAGGACCTTAGACCCTGCTACAAATGTTTGAAAATCAGGATCGACTATAAGTTGGTGAATATAGTCCCACTTAGTCTCCTCAAACCGTTTGAGACGTTCCGCCTCTTCAGCTGTTGGTGAACACATATAGACAAAATCCTGATGAGGGCAAAGAGTGTCTTCCTTTACTAGTTCAGGTACCGTGATTTCTTGATCGATTTCCCCACACATACGGATATAGCGTTCCCAGAGTTCTGGCTCGCTGTCATAAGGTGGTGTCGCTGTCAGGGAGATGAGTTTCAGCGGTCCATACTGCTTGCGAAAGGCTTCCAGACTTTTCCACCATTCATTGCGCAGGTGGTGGCATTCGTCCAAACAAAGAGTCGCAACTTTCTGAGCTCTTAGGCTTGCAAGCAAATCAAACCCCACAAAATCCTCTGCTTCTCCATCTTCTTGTGATTGAAGTTGGTTCATGGCACTATGAAAAGCCTGATAGGTCACAATTGTTAACGCTTTCATCTCCTTTAAGTTTTGGGAAACGAGGTCTGAAAGTCTCTGACCATCCTCTAGAAAAGCAGCTTGGATCCTATCTACCCATTGTTCACGAATGGTGACAGTCGGAACTAATATGAGGGCTGGGTTGCCAAAACGAGCGATTAGCTCGATACCAATGGTTGTCTTTCCAGACCCTGGGGCAGCCACTAGATGAACATGACCGTCTGCTTGATAGTCCTGAAAACGATCCAAGACCTGTTTTTGGTATTGGCGCCAGCTTCCTTTAAAGTTTAAACCTAACATGATACCCCCTCATTCTATACCGTTATTTTCTTATTCTCATTTTACCACACTTATTTCACCAGTCAGATAATCCAAATAGTTTTTCTTCCCAAAATATGATATAGTAGTATCATACTATCTATGAGGAGTTTACATGTCACAGGATAAGCAAATGAAAGCTGTTTCTCCCCTTCTACAGCAAGTCATCAATATCTCATCTATCGTCGGGGGAGTCGGCACCTTGATTTTCTGTATTTGGGCCTATCAGGCGGGTGTTTTACAGTCCAAGGAAACCCTATCGGCCTTTATCCAGCAAGCTGGGGTTTGGGGGCCTCCACTCTTTATCTTTTTACAGATCCTACAAACCGTTGTTCCGATCATTCCGGGAGCTTTGACCTCAGTGGCTGGGGTCTTTATTTACGGCCACATCATCGGGACTATCTATAACTATATCGGTATCGTGATTGGCTGTGCCATTATCTTTTACCTTGTACGCCTCTACGGAGCTGCCTTTGTCCAGTCCGTCGTCAGCAAGCGCACCTATGACAAATACATAGGCTGGCTAGATAAGGGCAATCGTTTCGAACGGTTCTTTATCTTTATGATGATCTGGCCAGTTAGCCCAGCTGACTTTCTCTGCATGCTGGCAGCACTGACCAAGATGACCTTCAAGCGCTATATGATCATCATCATTTTGACCAAGCCTTTTACCCTAGTGGTTTATACTTATGGTTTGACCTATATTATTGATTTCTTCTGGCAGATGTTTTGAGAATAGAAAAATCCGTTTGGTTTCCCAAGCGGATGTTTTCTTTGTTTTATTTTGCGACACTCTTAGCAAGGACAAAGTTCCCAAGTGTGGCAGAACCATTTCCAGCAACTGCTGGAGTCACGATGTAGTCACGCACGTCTGGTACTGGTAGGTAGCCGTTGAGAAGAGCCGTGAATTTCTCACGCACACGGTCCAGCATGTGCTGTTGGGCCATGACCCCACCACCAAAGACGATTACGTCTGGACGGAACGTCACGGTAGCGTTGACAGCAGCTTGAGCGATATAGTAGGCTTGGACGTCCCAGACAGAGTTGTTGAGTTCAATATTTTCACCACGAACACCTGTACGGGCTTCGAGACTTGGACCAGCCGCAAAGCCTTCCAAACAGCCTTTGTGGAATGGACAAACACCGTTGAATTCTTTTTCAATATCCATTGGGTGTTTGGCTACATAGTAGTGACCCATTTCAGGGTGACCGACACCACCGATAAACTCACCACGTTGGATAACACCTGCACCGATCCCTGTACCGATCGTGTAGTAGACCAAGTTTTCGATACGACCGCCAGCATTGTTACGAGCAACCACTTCACCATAAGCAGAGCTGTTTACATCCGTGGTGAAATACATTGGCACGTTGAGGGCGCGGCGAAGGGCACCAAGTAGGTCTACATTTGCCCAATGAGGTTTTGGAGTCGTTGTGATAAAGCCATAGGTTTTTGAGTTTTTATCGATATCGATGGGACCGAAGGAACCGATGGCAAGGCCTGCAAGATTATCGAATTTTGAAAAGAACTCGATGGTTTTATCGATGGTCTCGATTGGAGTTGTTGTAGGGAACTGTGTTTTTTCTACAACGTTAAAATTTTCATCTCCGACAGCACAGACAAACTTTGTACCGCCCGCTTCTAAGCTTCCATATAATTTTGTCATGATAAACCTCTTATCTTTGTTTTCTCTATTATAGCACATTTTAAAGGGCTAGATTTCTCAATATTTTAGATTTTCCTCTGTAAATCTTACCATCCAAGTAAAAACGAACAAACATGATATTTGTTCGTTTTGTTTTTAGATTTGATTTTCGAAGAGGACTAGGCTTTCACTTCGAGGATAGCATCACCCTTGACAACAGAGCCACTTGCGACTGGTGTCACAGAAGTGTAGTCTGCTGTATTAGTCACGATAACCATTGTTGTGTCGTCAAGACCTGCAGCAGCGATTTTGCTTGAGTCAAAAGTTCCGAGAACGTCACCAGCTTTGACCTTGTCGCCTTGAGCAACTTTTTGTTCAAAGCCTTCACCGTTCATAGTCACTGTATCGATACCAACGTGGATTAAGATCTCAGCTCCATTAGCTGTCTTCAAACCATAAGCATGTCCTGTGGCAAAGGCAATCGATACTTCTGCATCAGCTGGTGCGTAAACCACACCTTGGCTTGGTTTTACAGCGATTCCTTGTCCCATTGCACCACTTGAAAAGACTGGATCGTTAACATTCTCAAGAGCAACTACGTCCCCAACAATTGGAGTTTGGATTGTTTCATTTTGAGGAGCTACTGAAATTTCTTCATTTGCCTCTGTAGCTTCTTCAGAAACTGTTTCTTCTGCCGCTTCTGTTTCTTCTTTGTAACCAAAAGCATAAGTCAATCCGAAACCAAGGGCAGTTGTTACTAGGACCATAAAGATATACTGGAGAAGTTGACCATTGATGTAGAGAAGTGTTCCAGGAATGATCGTAATACCAAAGCTAGTACCTGCCAAACCTAGAATGTTTGCTAACCAACCACCAGCAGCACCGGCGATAAGCCCCATGATAAATGGTTTACCATAGCGAAGATTGATACCAAAAATAGCTGGTTCAGTGATACCAAGTCCAGCAGAAAGTGCAGCCGGGAAGGCAAGAGCTTTAATTTTTGGATTCTTTGTTTTCACACCGACAGCAAGAGTTGCTCCAAGTTGAGCAGTCATAGCTGCTGTAATAATAGCATTAAGAGGATCTGAACCTGTAGAAGTAACAAGGTTAGACTCCAATAGATTGAAGATATGGTGGACACCTGTAACAACGATGACCTGATGAACACCACCAAGGATTAATCCACCTAGACCCATTGGGAGACTGAGCAACCAAACAGTAGCGACTTTGACGTAGCTTTCAACTTCATGGAATACAGGTCCAATGACAAACAAGGCCAAAATAGACATTACTAAGAAAGTCAAGAATGGTACAAGGAGTAAGTCTAATACATCTGGAATACGCTTACGGAGCCACTTTTCAAGTTTCGCACCGGTCAATCCGACGAAGAAAGCAGGTAAAACTGAGTTCTGATATCCGACAACTTTGATAAAGCCGAAGAACATAATTGGTTGAGCATCACCTGAAGCAACAGCCCAAGCATTTGGCAAGGATGAGTTAACCATCATCAATCCTAAGACTAAACCAAGCAAAGGATTTCCACCGAATACACGAAAGGCTGACCAACAGATCAAGGCTGGAAAGAAGGCGAAGGCTGTATCTGTCAATACAACTGAATAAGTATAGAAGTTTGTTGCTTTAAAGGCTTCTGCAGTTGTTCCAAACAAAGCCAAAACTTGATCTTGAACAATAGCACCACGAATTCCCATAAACAAACCAGTAGCAACGATTGCTGGCAAAAGTGGTACAAAAACGTCACCGAAAGTACGGATAGCACGTTGGAACCAGTTCCCTTGTTTAGCAGCTTCTGCTTTCATGTCATCTTTAGATGATGTTGGCAAACCAAGTGCAACAACTTCATCGTACATTTTGTTAACTGTACCTGTACCAAAGATGATTTGGTATTGACCTGAGTTAAAGAACGCACCTTGAACTTTTTCCAAGTTCTCAATCACTTCTTTATTGATTTTTCCTTCATCTTTGACCATGACACGAAGACGAGTCGCACAGTGGGCAACACTGTTGACATTTTCACGTCCGCCCAAGGCATCGATGACTTTTTTTGCAATTTCCTGATTGTTCATTTGCAAAAATCTCCTTATATAAAATTTCGTTATTGTTTGAAAGCGATTTTATCCACCCTTACGACTATTATTTTATCATGTTTTAGAAATATGTCAAGCGTTTTGCAGATTTTTTATTATCCTTCTCTTCTTTATATCCATTTATGACAGTTTTTGACTGAGTTCTTCTATTTACTCATAAAAATATCCTTAAATTAGAGGATTCAAAGCTTTTGTTTTTCAATTCCTTTCATTTTTTCGTGAAAATTTTTTCAATTTCTTTCGCTTATTTTATGGCAATCGTTTGACATTTTTTCCTCTTTTTTAACATAAAAGACTTGCTTTTTTTGCCGAAAACGTTTACTATTAATAATAGAATAGAACTTATGGAGGAAAGATAAAATGGAATGGACAACCGAGCGCCGTTACAGACGCTATGAAGATTGGTCTAATGATGAAATCAAGCAAATCAAGGAAAAGATGGCACAATCTCCTTGGCATACTCATTACCATGTCGAGCCTAAAACAGGGCTTCTCAACGACCCAAATGGTTTTTCTTATTTTGATGGCAAATGGATCCTCTTTTACCAGAACTTCCCCTTTGGTGCAGCTCATGGTTTGAAGTCTTGGGTGCAGCTTGAAAGTGATGATCTGGTGCACTTTAGAGAAACTGGAGTCAAAGTTTTGCCTGATACTCCATTAGATAGCCACGGTGCCTACTCTGGTTCTGCCATGCAATTTGGCGATAACTTGTTCCTATTCTATACAGGAAATGTCCGTGATGAAAATTGGATTCGTCACCCATACCAGATTGGTGCTTTGATGGATAAAGATGGTAAGATTACGAAAATTGACAAGATCTTGATTGACCAACCATCTGACTCTACTGACCACTTCCGCGACCCGCAAATTTTTAACTTCAAAGGTCAATACTATGCTATCGTCGGTGGACAGGATTTGGAGAAAAAAGGCTTCGTCCGTCTCTACAAGGCTGTGGACAACGACTACACAAACTGGCAAGCAGTTGGCGACCTTGACTTCGCTAACGATCGCACTGCCTACATGATGGAATGCCCAAATCTGGTCTTTGTAGGCGAGCAACCTGTCCTTCTCTACTGTCCACAAGGATTGGATAAAAAAGTTCTAGACTATGATAATATCTATCCAAACATGTACAAAATCGGGGCTTCCTTTGATCCTGAAAATGCTAAAATGGTAGATGTGTCTCAACTTCATAATCTAGACGATGGTTTCGAAGCCTATGCAACTCAAGCCTTCAACGCTCCAGATGGACGTGCGTTGGCAGTAAGTTGGCTTGGACTACCAGATGTTTCTTACCCATCTGATCGTTTTGACCACCAAGGAACCTTCTCATTGGTCAAAGAACTCACTATCAAAGATGGCAAACTCTACCAATATCCTGTCTCAGCCGTCAAAGAACTTCGTGTCTCTGAAGAACCCTTTTCAAATCGTGCTCAAACCAATAACACCTATGAACTCGAGCTCAACTTGGAGACCAATAGCCAGAGCGAGATTGTCTTACTTGCTGATAAAGAAGGCAAGGGACTTTCCATCAACTTTGACCTTGCTAATGGTCAAGTGACAGTGGATCGTAGCCAGGCTGGAGAACAGTATGCCCAAGAATTTGGGACGACTCGTTCTTGCCCTATCGATAATCAGGCTACTACTGCTACAATTTTCATCGACAACTCAGTCTTTGAAATTTTCATCAATAAAGGAGAAAAAGTATTTTCTGGTCGTGTCTTCCCACATGCGGACCAAAATGGGATCCTCATCAAGTCTGGAAACCCAACTGGAACTTACTATGAATTAGATTATGGTCGCAAAACTAACTGATGTCGCAAAACTTGCAGGCGTCAGCCCTACTACCGTCTCACGGGTCATCAATAAAAAGGGTTATCTATCTGAGAAAACCATTCAAAAGGTTAATGAAGCCATGCGAGAACTAGGCTACAAGCCCAACAATCTGGCTCGAAGTCTCCAAGGAAAATCTGCCAAGTTGATTGGACTCATTTTCCCAAACATCAGTCATGTCTTTTATGCGGAGTTGATTGACAAGTTGGAACACCAGCTCTTCAAGAATGGCTACAAGACCATCATCTGTAACAGCGAGCACGATTCTGAAAAAGAACGGGAGTACATTGAAATGCTGGAGGCTAATCAGGTAGACGGTATCATTTCTGGAAGTCACAACTTGGGAATCGAAGACTACAATCGTGTGACAGCACCGATTATTTCCTTTGACCGAAACCTATCGCCAGACATCCCTGTCGTCTCCTCTGATAACTACGGTGGCGGGGTCCTCGCTGCCCAAACTCTGGTTAAGACAGGCGCCCAGTCTATCATCATGATTACAGGAAATGATAACTCTAACTCACCGACTGGACTGCGCCATGCTGGCTTTGCCTCTGTTCTCCCGAAAGCGCCTATTATCAATGTTTCGAGTGACTTTTCTCCCGTCAGAAAAGAAATGGAAATCAAGAATATCTTGACTCATCAGAAACCAGATGCCATCTTTGCTTCAGATGATTTGACAGCCATTTTGGTTATCAAAATCGCTCAGGAGCTGGGAATTTCTGTTCCTGAAGAGCTCAAGGTCATCGGCTATGATGGGACCTACTTTATCGAGAACTACTATCCTCATTTGACAACGATTAAGCAACCTATGAAAGAGATTGCCCAACTCACTGTTGATCTCCTCTTGCAGAAGATTGAAGGTAAGGAAGTCGCGACAACTGGTTACTTCTTACCAGTCACCCTATTACCAGGAAAAAGTATTTAATACTCTTCGCAAATCTCTTCAAACCGCGTCAGCGTCGCCTTACCGTAGATATATGTAACTGACTTCGTCAGTCTTATCTACAACCTCAAAGCAGTGCTTTGAGCAGCCTGCAGCTAGCTTCCTAGTTTTCTTTTTGATTTTCATTGACTATAAGCACAAGAAAACTCAGACTGATTTGTCTGAGTTTTTTACAATCTTAAGTTTTCGAGATAACGCTGGGCTGTCTCTAAGTTAAAGGTTTTATCTGCGATGAGGCGCTCAACGAGAGGAGCAACTTCGGACTCACTAGCACCTGCTAGGAGAGCTAAGGATTTGGCCTGCAATTTCATGTGGCCTTGCTGGATGCCCGTACTTACCAAGGCTTTGAGGGCCGCAAAGTTTTGGGCGAGACCGATAGACACGATAATCTGAGCTAATTCTTTGGCAGAAGGATTTCCCAGCAGTTCGTGACTGAGAGCTACACGTGGGTTGAGACCGATTGAGCCACCCTTGGTCGCTACCGGCATGGGTAGGGTCATCTCACCGACCAATTCTTCTCTTTCCATATCCAGTGTCCATTGACTAAGGCCTTGATAGCGTCCATCTCGACTGGCAAAGGCATGGGCCCCAGCTTCGATGGCACGCCAGTCATTACCAGTGGCAATCAAAATGGCATCAATACCATTAAAAATCCCTTTATTGTGAGTAGCTGCTCGGTAGGGATCAGCCTGTGCAAACTGACTAGCCAAAGCTATTTTCTCCGCAATTTCTCGTCCTTGGTCCCTTTGGGGACTCAAGTAGCGAAAGGCGATACGACAGCTTGCAGTCACCAGAGAATCGGTCGCGTAGTTGGACAAAATTCCCATAAGACTCTGTCCCTGACTGAGTTCTTCTAAGACTGGTTTCAAGGCTTCCAGCATGGTGTTAAGCATATTGGCTCCCATGGCTTCCTGAGTATCGACATGGAGATAAACAACGAGAAAGTCTCTTTCACCTTTGATCTGCTCTACATGCAAATCACGCGTCCCGCCACCACGTTTAACGATGGACGGATAGGCTTGATTGGCGAGTTCTAAGAGCTCCGCTTTCTTGCTGGTAATCTTCTCTTGCGCTTGTTCAGGATCAGCAACTTGATAAAGGGCTACCTGACCAATCATCTGGCGCTCATGTACTTGAGCAGTAAAGCCACCTGCTCGCTTGATGATTTTACTTGCATAGCTGGCCGCAGCAACCACTGAGGGTTCTTCTGTCACATAGGGAACTGTGTAGTCCTGACCGTTCACCAAAAGCTCTGGAATGACAGAATAAGGCAGAGAAAAAGTTCCCACTACATTCTCACTCAGCTGATCTGCAACTGCCAAGCTAACTTGTTCATCCTGCTCCAGACTGGTTTGCTTTTCAGGACTAAGGAGCGCCTGAGCTTTCAGCAACTCAAGGCGCTCATGGTATGATTTTTTAGAAAATCCATTCCAACTTAACTTCATTATTTTTCAACCTTGCTATAACGGCGTTGGTGGTCGACAATTTCAACCAAGGCATAGTCTTGATTTTCAAAACCTGCAAACTGGGCTGAACCAGATTCATCCAACTCTACCTCTTCGAAGAAGACTTTTTCATAGTCTGCAACAGACAATGCTGTACGTTGCTTGAGTTTGCTCAAGCGATCCTTATCAAGGTAGGCCTCGTAGCCTTCAACCAGTTCTCCACTAAAGAACTCTGAAACCGCTCCACTTCCGTAACTGTAGAGGACAATTTTATCTCCAGCCTTCAAATTTTCTGCATTTTCCAAAAGAGATAGGAGACCTAGGAAGAGGGAACCTGTGTAGATATTCCCAATCATCTGACTGTAGAGAATGGATTTGTCAAAGTTTGCTTGCAGACTATCCTTTTTTTCCTGAGACAAAGTCTTATCCATCATCTTGCGCAAGCCTTTTAGGGCCAACTTAGGGTAAGGTAAGTGGAAGCAGATGGCCGCAAAATCATTCATAGTCCAATCATAACGTTTCTTGTATTCATCCCAAGTCGTCGTAAGACTGTCAAGATATTGCTGAGTTGAGTACAAGCCGTTTACATAAGGAGTGGTTGAATAGTTCGGACGCCAAAAATCCATAATATCACGCGTTTGGGCAACATTATCATTGTTAAAGGCCATGGTACGCGGATTTTGCGTAATCAACATCGCCACACTCCCAGCTCCCTGAGTTGGTTCACCTGGAGTCGCTACACCATACTTGGCAATATCGCTGGCGATGACCAAGACCTTGGACTTTGGAGAATTTTCCACATGTAACTTGGCATAATGGAGGGCAGCTGTTGCTCCGTAACAAGCTTCTTTGATTTCAAAACTGCGAGCGAACGGCTGAATACCTAATAGACCGTGAACAAAGACCGCCGCCGCCTTACTCTGGTCAATCCCTGACTCGGTCGCCACGATGACCATGTCGATTTCTTCTTTTTCTTTGTCTGTTAGAATAGAGTTACTTGCACTGGCAGCTAAGGTGACAACATCCTCAGTCAATGGTGCAATGCTAATTTCGTTTAATAAGAGACCCTTACTATATTTATCCGGATCAACTCCTCTTGCTTCTGCTAGGTCTTGTAATTTCAAGACATATTGACTGGTCGCAAAACCAATCTTATCAATACCGATTGTCATATTTACCTCTGTTTTTTCATTCATTGTAAAAAATCGTTCTATTCTATTTTATCACAAATAGGAACAAATGAGAGAAAAAAGACTTGATTCAACAAATCAAGTCTTTGCTTTGACAGCCTTAGGAGGAGATCCCTCTCTGTTTTCGGATGTAGTAATAGAGCTTTAAAATCACCGTTCCACTTGCCATCCCGATAGAAATGACCAGAGCCAACATAACTACTAGCGTTGCACTGGTAAGGGCATGACTGTAATCGCCTGTCACAAAGAAAGCTGTCGTTCGATAGGATAGATAACCGGGCACCAAGGGGGCAAGAATGGCCAAGACAAAGACCACTGCTGGCGTCTTATAGATGATACTTAAAATTTGGCTGATGCAAGAACCAACCACTGCCGCAATAAAGGTCGCAACAATAACATTGGTTGGTTCTTTGAGCACGAGGTAGAGGAGCCAGACACCCATTCCCAGAACACCACCAGGTAGGAGCATGGAGCGCTGAACATTTAGTACGATTAGAAAGGTGATAATGGCGAGTAAACTCGCCACTGCTTGGAGTAAAATACTTGTTAGAGTCATCTTATGTCATCAAAACCAGGGCGACGGAGGTGCCGGCCCCTAAAGCGAGGGTAATGAGCAAGGATTCAAACATCTTGCTCATACCAGAGTTGATATGGTTGGTCATGATATCCCGAACCGCATTTGTCAGAGCAATCCCTGGAACAAAAGGCATGACCGCTCCCGCTATGATCAAGTCTGCCGTCGAAGGAAACCCTGTATAGCGGGCCCAGAACTGGGCAATCAAACCAAAAACAAAGGCACCCGCAAAGGCGGTTACAAAAGGAATGCGGACAAACTTCTCTACATAGAGAGAAAAAGCAAAACCAAGTAAGGTCGCAATGGCTGCACCAAAAGCATCATAGGTATTCCCCCCGAACATAATCGAGAAAAAAGGGGCACTGAGGGTTGCTGCAATAGTCACTTGGAACTTGGTATAAGGAAGAGCTTGATTTCTGATTTCCTTTAGCCTTTCAAAAGCCGTAGAGAGATCGATCTGCCCTCCGACAAGCTCCCGTGATACTTGGTTCACATCGCAGACTTTTTCGATGTTGTAGGAGGAAGAAGTTACCCGTTTCATACGAGAAATATTGGTATTCTCAATAGAAAAGAAAATAGCTGCTGGCATGGCAAGAACGTTGCAATCCACTATTCCCTGTGAATGAGCGATACGGATCATGGTGTCCTCAACCCGATAAATCTCCGAACCGCTTTTTAAGAGAATGGTTCCAGCTAGCATAATCACATCAATGACGGCATTCAACTCTCTCGATTCGTCCATTTTCTCCTCCTTTTCTGCTTCCTATATTTTATCACAAAAATCAATGAAAAAAAATCTTTGTCATGAAATCATGACAAAGATTCGTTTAATCTCGAGAACTTTCACGGGTTCCTTCACTATTTGATTGACTAGTTGAAGGAGTGTTTCCTTGTTGATTTCCCTGATTTGGAGCTGTAGAAGAACCTTGGTTCCCACGTTGGGCAGGATTAGAGGATGAAGTTGACGGTGGTGTTTTTGGTTTGTAGATGGAAAGTTTGATACGCGTACTTGCAAGATCAACCTGTTCTCCTGCTCTTGGCGTTTGACTTACAACAGTTCCTTCTGCCGTTCCTTCAGGAGCATTCGATACTTCTACAACCTCAATATTTGCTTCCTTCACACCGACAATCTGAGTCAAGTTATTCTTTGTAAACTCGAGACTTGAACCGATGTAGTTCGGCATGCTGACACTAGTCACCTTCTTAGCCACTGTTAAGGTAATCGTAGTGGCTTTTGAGAGATCATAGGTCGAACCCGAAGCAGGGGTCTGTCTGAGGACGGTGCCAGGTTCGCTTTCGCTGGATTCTTCCTCTTCCATCTTGATTAGATTTTCAGGAACCTTCTTCTCCTTGAGTTCGGCTACGACATCTGTATACTTGCGTCCAACATAATTGCTCAATTGGAAGGATTGCTTACCAGAAGAAACGATCAAATTGACCTTGGTTCCTTCTTTTCGTCTACTACCAGCTTCCGGATCCGTTCGAATAACACGTCCTTCTGCTACGGTATCACTAGCCTCTGACTTTTCTTCACCGGCTTCAAACTTGGATTTTTTAAGAGCTTCCTTAGCCTCTGCAACGGTTTGTCCAGCTACGTCAGGAATAGCAATCGTTGCTGGTGTTCTTGACAAAATCCAGACCAAAGAGGCTGCAACTAATAGAAGACTAGCCAAAAGAATCATATAGCGAGCCTTAAACTTCCGCTTTTTAGTTGGCTTTTGCGTAGGTGCTTGCTCTGGGGTTAATTTCTTTGACTGAGGACGTTCTTCCTGCGCCGGAGCTTTTGGAATCGAGGTCAATGTACTTTGTGGGACTTTAGGTAAAGTCTTCGTATCCGCCTTACTCGCATCGTCAAAGACCAGTTTCGGTTCATTCCGACGATTATAAGACAAGCTAGTTGACAAGTCCATATACATTTCTGAAACAGACTGATAGCGATCAGACAATTTCTTAGCAGTTGCCTTGATGACAACATTTTCCAAAGCCTGAGGGACAGATGGGTTTTCAGCAATGACGGACGGAAGTGGCTTCTGGAAATGCTGAAGGGCAATCGTAACCGCACTATCCCCATCATAAGGGATATGTCCCGTCAGCATTTCATAGAAAATAATCCCCATTGCATAGATATCACTCTGGAAGGTCGCTTTTGAACCACGCGCTTGCTCAGGTGACAAATAATGAACCGAACCCAGCATCGAGTTGGTCTGGGTCAGACTCGTCTCTGCAAAGGCCACTGCAATCCCAAAGTCAGTAACTTTAGCAGTTCCATCTGGTGTCAAGAGGATATTTTGAGGTTTCAAATCTCGGTGAACAATTCCTCTAGCATGAGCTAAACGCATAGCCAAAAGAATCTGTCCCATAATCCGAACCGCCTCTTCATTTGAAAGAGGATAGTGTTCTTTGATATAACGCTTGAGGTCAAGTCCTGCTACGTATTCCATAGCCAGGTACTGTTGGCCATCTTCCTCACCGATATCTGTTATCCGAACGATATGAGGATGGTCCAGATCCGCCATAGCCCTCGCTTCCCGCTGGAAACGTGCCACAGCAATCGGGTCCGTCTGGTAGTTGGTCCTCAGGACCTTCACTGCCACTTCTTCCCCGTCTAGGATCAAATCCTTGGCCAAGTAAACATCTGCCATGCCTCCTCGACCAATCTGCTTGACAATCCGATACCGCCCGGCAAAAATCTTGCCGATTTGGATCATTCTGCCGCCTCCTCGTTCATGTAAACAAGGGCAACCGTAATGTTGTCTAAACCTCCTGCATTGTTAGCGAAGCGAATGAGGGTTGCCGCCTTGTCTGCTAGGGAAATATCGCTGGTTACGATATCATAAATCTCACTTGCTGAAATCATATTGGTCAAACCATCACTATTGAGCAAGAGATAATCTCCTGACTCCAGTGTAATCATCCCAAAATCTGGCTGGATTTCATCTTTTTGTCCGATCGACTGGGTGATAATATTCTTTTGAGGATGAGTTTCTGCTTCTTCTGGAGTCAATTGACCAGCCTTGAGCAATTCGTTGACCAAGGAATGGTCACTCGTCAACTGGTGGTATTCTTCTCCACGAATCAAACCGATACGAGAATCTCCAATATGAGCATAGATGGCTTGGTTGTCAATAAACGCAACAGCTTCTAGCGTTGTTCCCATGCCTCTGTAGGCTTCGTCCTGACCTAGTTGATGAATTTTTTGATTTTCAATCTCCAGGTAGTGGGCAAACCACTCACGAACTTCATTGACTGAGTCAATTTGGGTATCCACCCAATCCACACCGAGGTCTGTGACCGCCATCTCACTAGCGATATTTCCTGCACGGTGTCCTCCCATTCCGTCAGCCAAGATGATCATAGTGCGTCCTGCTCGGTTGACAAAGTGATTGACATAGTCCTGATTATTTGTACGTTTCTGACCAACATCTGTTAATAATGCTATTTCCATTGTGTCAGTTCCTTCCTATTCTGATATCTTGCGAAATTGGCTAATGAAGAATCCATCACTTCCATACAATTCTGGAGTAATCAGGATGCAGCCATCTTTCAGGATATCTTTACATTCGTGTTCTAGTTTAACCTGCTCGAACTCGGGATGACTTTCTAAAAACGCCTCAACGACTTGAAAGTTCTCCTCAGAGACAATAGTACAGGTACTATAAGTTATTATACCACCTTTTCGTAGCGTTTGACAAACACTACCTAATATTTCCAGCTGAATTTCCTGTAAGAACGTGAAATCTGCCGTTTCTTTATTGTATTTGATGTCTGGTTTGCGACGTAAAAGTCCAATCCCAGAACAGGGAGCATCTACTAAAATCTTATCAAAAGAGTCCCGACCGAAAAACTCATGCACTTTTCTGGCATCCAATTTTTGCGTTTGCACTCGATCTGCCACACCTAAACGCTCCGCATTTTCTTGGATCAAGTTCAACTTATGATCATAAAGGTCCAAAGCCGTCACCTTACCGGATGTGAGGTAAGAAGCCATATGGGCTGTTTTCCCACCCGGAGCGGCACAGGCATCTAGAACCTGCTCATCGCCTTGTAAATCAAGAGTGGGAGCAACCAGTTGACTAGACTCATCTTGGATGGTAATAGCACCCTCCGAAAACAAATCATGTCCCGCAAAGTGTCCTTGCTCCTTGACCAGACCAGTGGCAGCCAAAGGGGAATCAGTCGCCTCTAACAAGGCTTTGATTTCCTCTTTTCGGCTCAAGTTGGTCACCCGGATGCTAGCCTTGTTGCGTACCAAGAGACTTTTAAAGATGGCTTGTGCTCGCTCTTCCCCGTACTCTTCCTTGAGCTTAGATACTAGCCAAACTGGGAGAGAATAAGCAATGGAATCACGCTTGTTTTTGCGTTTGATACTGTCAATGTCTGGCCAGCCTTCTCGTAAGATACGACGCAGGACGGCGTTGACCAATTTTTCAGTGCCTTTTTTACGGGCTTTGGCTAGTTCTACCGCTTCATTGACTACAGCGTGATTAGGAACCTTATCTAGATACCGAAGTTGGTAGGCGCTAAGAAGGAGCAGGATATAGAGCCAGTTATCTAGCTTATCCCTATCTTCGATAAAGTGGGACAGGTACCATTCCAGAGTCAGTTTACGGGCTACCGTTCCATAGACAATCTCTGTCACCAAGCCCTTGTCTGGTGCTGAGAGTTGACTCCCCTTGAGGTATTTGTTTAAGGCAATATTGGAGTATGCTTGGTTGACAAAAACATTCTCTAGCACTGTTAGAGCTAGACTTCTAGCCGTTTCTACTTTAGTCACCAAATCGTTCTCCTACAGTCAATGTACGTCCAACCCCGTTGAGGAAGGATACGATGTCCATCTTAGGCTTGCCAGCTGGCTGCACTTGCTTAAGAGACAGAGCATTTTCAGCCGTTGCGACAATCAATTCTTTCTTGCCAATTGAGAGGATCTCACCTGGATTTCCCTGACCTTCTACTGGTAGGGCTTCATAAATCTTAAAGCGATCACCCTTGAGAAAAGTGTGGGCAACAGGCCAAGGATTCATCCCACGGATTTGGTTGAAGAGTTGACGGTTGGTCTTATTCCAGTCCAACTTTTCTTCCTCTGGTTTGATATTTGGCGAGAAAGTGACTTGGCTTGGGTCCTGAGCCACAGGTTTGATCTCCCCAGCAATATAAGCAGGCAGGGTATCCAAAAGCAAGTCACGACCAACAATCGCTAATTTCTCAAACAAGGTGCCGACATTGTCCTCATCAGTGATGGGAATACTGCGACGAGAAATCATATCTCCTGCATCCATCTCCTTGACCATCTCCATAATGGTCACACCAGTTTCCTCATCCCCTTGAATCAAAGCATAATGAATGGGTGCGCCACCACGGTGTTTGGGAAGAAGGGAAGCGTGAACGTTGACCGCAAAATCCATGCTATCAAGGAGTTTACTTGGGAGAAATTGCCCAAAAGCAGCAGTGATAATCCCATCTGCTCCTAGCTTCATAATAGCTTCCATCTCTGGACTTCCAGATAATTTTTCAGGCTGGTATATCGGAAGACCTGCTTCTTTGGCAGCCTGCTTGACCGGGGTTTCTTGAATCACTTTTTTACGGCCGACAGCGCGGTCTGGCTGGGTCACAACAGCTAGAATCTCGTAACGATCATCTGATAACAAACCCTTCAAAACTGTCGCTGAAAAATCGGGAGTCCCCATAAAGATTAGTTTTGTCATTTCTTCTCCTTCTTATAAAAATTGCTGTGGCTCATGGTCAATGCTGAGACGGAGCTCACTATTTTCCCGTTCTTGAGTCAGTGCCAAGACCTGGTTGAGGGTCGGACCAAGCTCATCTTCTAAACGGTATTTAATCAAAATCTGGTAATGATAAAGGTTGTGGGTACGGGCGATGGGTTTAGGCGTCGGTCCAAGGATTTTACTAGTTTCCGATAAACCTGATCGCAAAATTCCCATGACTTCATAGGCTCGTTTGACAACCTCTTCTTCTTTCTTGTGAGAGAGGGTAATCCCAATCGTAAAATAATAAGGTGGGTAGCCAAGTTGGCGTCTGATACTCATTTCATAAGCGTAAAAGCCTTCGTAGTCCTGATCTTTGGCAAAACGAATGGCATAGTGCTCAGGATTGTATGACTGGATCAAGACCTGCCCTGCTTTTTCCGCACGACCTGCACGGCCTGCCACCTGGGTTAAGAGTTGGAAGGTTCTCTCAGAAGAACGGAAATCAGGCAAGTTCAAGGCCGTATCTGCATTAAGAACTCCGACTAGGGTCACATTTGGAAAATCCAAGCCCTTAGCAATCATCTGAGTTCCCAGTAAAATATCTGCTTGCCCTTGACCAAACTGGTCAAGAAGAGCTTGGTGGCTGCCTTTCTTACGGGTCGTATCCACATCCATCCGCAGAATGCGAGCCTGAGGAAAGAGCTCTGCTAGCTCATCGTAGGCTTTCTGAGTCCCCGTTCCATAGTAACGAATACTGCGGCTCTGACAGTTGGGACAGACATGAGGAATTCCCTTAGAAAAGCCACAGTAATGACAATTCATAGTCTTGGTATCCATGTGCAGAGTGAGAGAAATGTCACAGTTGGGACAAGTATCCACCGTCCCACACTCCCGACACATAACAAAGCTAGAATAGCCCCGACGGTTGAGCATGAGGACTACCTGTTCTTTTTTATCCAAACGGTCTTGGATGGCCTCTAGCAAAGGAGGCGTAAAGTTTGATGTCTCATTCTGCCCGATATAGTCACGAAAGTCAATTACTTGAACCTCGGGTATCGTAGCCATAGGATTGGCTCGTTGGGTCAGACGTAAGTGGTGATAGACGCCTTTTCCAGCACGAGCACGACTCTCTAAGCTCGGTGTTGCCGAACCAAGGACTAGTGCTGCTTGATTGTACTGGGCCCGTAAAATGGCGACTTCTCTAGCATGATAACGGGGATTGCTGTCTTGTTTATAGCTAGCTTCATGCTCTTCATCAATAATCATGACACCTAGATTTTTCAGAGGAGCAAAGATTGCCGATCTGGCGCCAACCACAACTTGAGCATCTCCACGCTCGACCTTGCGCCATTCATCGTACTTTTCACCATTAGACAAGCCTGAATGAAGGATGGCTACTTTCTCACCGAAACGAGCAATAAAACGCTCTGTCATCTGAGGTGTCAGAGAAATCTCAGGTACCAGCAAAATGGCTGTCTTGCCCTTGTCCAAGGCTCCTTGGATAATCTGCAAGTAAACTTCGGTCTTCCCACTTCCTGTAATCCCTTGAAGGAGGAAGGGAGGCTGATAACTGCCAATAGCACTGATAACCGCATCACGCGCCTGTCTTTGCTCTGGATTCAGCTCCAAAGATCTACTTGCTTCAATGCCTTCGAAATAAGCAGCTGAACGTTGCACTTCCTTTTGAACTAAGGTTAGAGCTCCTTGATCCACAAAAAAGTTGACTTGTTCCCTCGAATAAGACTCTAACAAGCTAGCCAGAGGAGCACTTTCCACATGAGCAAGCAAGTAGTCTCTCAACTCTGACTTTTTCTTAGCACGCGCAGAAATCTCAATCTTCTCTAGCTGAGTAGCATCAACCTCATACCAAGACTGGGTCTTGACCTTCTTTTGATCGACTGCCTGGTATTCTAAGCGGAGCAGACCTTTCCTGGTCAATCGCATCATTTCTGCCTGCTTGGTCAAATCTAGAGAAGAAAAGGCTAGCGAATCTTCTGAACCAAACAAGCGCTCTCGGTCCTCCTGACTCAGACCTTCCAGAGGATAGAGAATCTTATCATAACTGGAGTTTAAAAATCCCGGCAACATAGCTTTTAGGATGGAGATTTTGTAAGAAAAGACAGATTTGCGTAACTCCTCTGCCAGCCAGAGTTGCTCCTGAGTCAAGACGGGAGAAAAGTCTAGCACCTCTGCAATCTCTTTCAAGTCCTGACCTTCCATCTCTTCATCCGACTGGGACTCCAAGCCAAGAACAATCCCTTGTATCAAACGATTGCCTTTGCCAAAAGGCACATGGACCCGCATACCGACTTCCAGCATCTCTACAAATTCCTCTGGGATCTTGTAACTGTATGGCTGGTCCGTCTGCATCAGGGGAACATCCACGATAATCTTTGCAATAGCCATCTTCTCACCTCCTTCTTGTCAGCAAATTCTTGCAATAGAAAAAATAAGATTGAGTCCCCCCAACCTTAAATTTTTTCACCATCTTCTTTTTCTTTAGCGATTTGCTCTTTGATTTTCTTTTCTTCTTCTTCCTTGCGGCGTTTTTCTTCTTCGATACGGAGACGAACTGCTTCACGTTTTCCTTCTGGATCTGGGTGAATCGTAACGTTTCCAGACTCGATTTCTTCCAAAGCGCGAAGAGTTGATTTTTCAGATTTGAATTCTTGAGTTGCAGGTGCTCCAGCTTCTAATTCGTGGGCACGTTTTGCTAACAAGATTACGAGTGAATATTTTGATGGTACCTTGTCCAGCAAGGTATCGATAGAGGGTTTTAACATCATTTGTTTGTACCTGTTTTCTAAATTTTATCGAGTAGTTGGAGATTTTGGCAACATCTCCTGATAGTGACCAATGACACGGTCCACACGGAAGTGTTCTGCTTCGATCACACGCTTGACACGTTCAGCAGCGAGGGGCACCTGATCGTTGACAATGGCATAATCATACTCACGCATGAGAGCAATTTCTTCCTTGGCTTTTTCGATTCGTTGGGCAATCACTTCTGCACTGTCTGTTCCACGACCTACCAAACGATCTTGTAATTCATCCAAATCTGGTGGCGTTAGAAAGATAAAGACAGCATCAGGAACCTTTTTCTTAACCTGAAGAGCTCCTTGGACTTCAATCTCAAGAAAGACATCGATTCCCTTGTCAAGAGTTTCATTGACATAGGTCAGAGGAGTTCCATAGTAGTTACCGACATATTCTGCATATTCCAACATCTGACCTTGACGAATTAGCTCTTCAAACTCTTCACGAGTACGGAAGAAATAGTCCACTCCGTCCACTTCACCAGGACGTTGCGCGCGCGTCGTCATCGATACAGAGTATTGAAATTGATTCTCAGAACTCTCAAAAATCTCTCTTCTAACCGTTCCTTTCCCAACTCCTGAAGGACCAGAAAAAACGATTAGCAAGCCTCGGTCTGCCATTATGTCTCCTTTAGTTAGTCTGTGAAATAAAGTGAAATTTCTCTCGGATACTGATGATAACGTCAGTTATCCTTCTACAGTCTTTCTATCTAGTGTAACAAAAAAGCAGTAATATTTCAACTGCTCTTTCTTATTTATTTAGCATAATCTACTGCACGAAGTTCGCGGATCACGGTTACCTTGATATTTCCTGGGTAATCGAGATTGTTTTCAATTTGCTCACGAACTTTGTGAGCCAAGATTGTGACTTTGTCGTCTTTGATTTGTCCTGGATTAACCATGATGCGGATTTCACGTCCTGCTTGAAGGGCGAAGCTATTTTGCACTCCTTCAAAGCCATTGGCGATTTCTTCCAAATCATGGAGACGCTTGATGTAGCTTTCAAGAGATTCACTACGAGCACCTGGACGCGCTGCACTCAAGGCATCTGCTGCAGCAACGATCACCGCAATGACACTTTCGGCTTCGACATCCCCGTGGTGGCTAGCAATGGTATTCACCACAACTGGGTGTTCCTTGTACTTACGTGCCAACTCTGTACCAATCTCAACGTGGCTACCTTCAACCTCGCGGTCAATAGCTTTCCCAATGTCGTGAAGGAATCCAGCACGACGGGCAAGAGCTGCATTTTCACCAAGTTCACTGGCGATGATACCAGATAACTTAGCAACCTCAATCGAATGACGCAAGACATTTTGTCCATAAGAAGTACGGAACTGCAAGCGTCCCATAATCTTCATCAAGTCTGGATGAAGGTTTGGCGCACCAATCTCATAGGCAGCAGCCTCACCATATTCGCGGATTTTATTGTCAATCTCTTGACGGTTTTTCTCCACCAACTCCTCGATACGAGCTGGGTGGATGCGGCCATCCTTGAGCAACATTTCCATGGTCATACGAGCAATTTCACGACGAATCGGATCAAATCCTGACAAGGTTACCACTTCCGGTGTATCGTCGATAATCACATCGACCCCTGTCAAACTTTCAAAGGTACGAATGTTTCGACCTTCACGTCCGATAATGCGTCCCTTCATGGTATCGTCTGGAAGGTGAACTGTTGAGTTTGTTGACTCTGCTACATAGTCACCAGCGATACGCTGCATAGCCTGAACCAAGATATCTTTCGCAATCTTGTCTGAACGCTCCTTCACTTCTTGCTCAGCCTCACGAATGCGGCTAGCAATTTCCTTGGTCAAGTTTTCCTCTGTCTGAGCCAAGATAATATCTCGAGCCTCAGTTTGGGAAAGGGAACCGATACGTTCAAGTTCAGCTTCTTTTTGTCTTTCGACTTCCTCTAACTGCTCTTCACGTGCATCAAGGTTTTTTGCTCTATCAGAAATACTTTGTTCTTTTTGTTCAAGTGTTTTTTCTTTGTTCGTCAAATTGTCGTCCTTACGGTCAAGGCTCGTAGCTCTCTCCGTCAAACGACTTTCAATTTGCTTGAGCTCCTGACGTTCTGACTTAAATTCAGCGTCCACTTCTTCACGGTATTTTCTGGCTTCCTCTTTGGCCTCCAATAGTGCTTCTTTTTTAAGAGACTTGCTTTCGCTCTTGGCTTCATTTAGCAATAAATCCGCTTCGCGCTCAGCTTGTCCTCGTAAATTAGTTGCTTCTTGTTCAGCATTTAGAAGCATCAACTCTGCAGCCTCTTGAGACGATTTCATCTTAGCTGAGATGCTGACATATCCAATGACTAAACCAATGATGACGGCAAAAACAGCAATCGCAAGTGTCATGATTTCCATGTTTTTACCTCATTAAATTTGTTTATCGAATGATATACATTCCTTAATATTCTATCATAAAAAACCGATTTCCACAAACCCAAATTGAAGAGTTTTGTGTGATTTTTAGGACTACAATTCCTTGAATTTTTGAGGAGATAATTCATTATCACTATCAAAAAGTTCCACAGAATCTCTACAGCTATGGATTATCTGGTACCGTGTTGAATAGTGTTCCGCTAGATTTAAACATTTTTACTTTCAAGTCTTTGAAAACTCACTTTGGGAAATCACATCGTATCTTCAAGATTATATTTATCATAACTTAACAGTTTTTACTTAGTTGTATCAATTTATTTCTTAAATATTAGTTTATCCTCTTCAACAGCTTTTAAAATATACTCATCAATCAATTTATTATCTTCTTCATTTTTTGAAAAAAGAGTTTTAATATTACTTGGAGTTCTATGCTCTAATAAACGACGAATAACTTCATCACTCCTATCATCGTACCAAGTCCAGTCTACTTCAGGATAAAGCCCTCGAACATTTTCTTTGATATCTTTTAAAATGTCAAACTCTGAAAAATATCCTTTTATACTTGGATTGTATAAATCACCTACTGATTGTGCTCTTGGGTCTGGGACAGTTATTATGCCGTCCTCGTGACCCTCATTAATTCTTTTAATCAAGTATTGGTAGATTTTATTTTGTAGCTTAGGAAAATCATACACTTTTGAAAACATCAGCTCAATTACTTTGTAATAAAAGATACTTTCTGAGTCCTCATAAGCACTTAGAATTCCTAGAACATCATTCTTAGTATCTTCCCCAAGATTGTTAAATAAATAACATAATAAATCAGAATACTCCATAATATTTTTAACATCATCATTTTGATATTTAATTTTTAAAATATCTATATTGAGCTTTTCAAGCACTACTCTTGCAGTTTCTTCTTCAGTTGAGCAGTATTCTAATAACTGAGAATATAAAGGATACGATGAATGATATAAAGAAAAATTATTTTTCAAAATTATATTTAAATGTTTATTAACAATATCAACTATCTTAGATTTCAACAAATCATCATTAATAGCGCCTTTATTATCAAGGACAACTCTAATGAGACCCTTAATTTCTTTATCTAAATCAAAGTATAGTGTTTGAGAGTCTAAAACATTTATTATTCTTGATACGTCTACATCATCAATAAAAGGCAGAAAATTTAGCAGATTTCTAAGTTCATAGAGATGAGTATCTACATGAGATTTAACCTTTTCCTGCAGATAAGTTATTCTGTTAAATAAAAACTCTTCTGCTTCTGCAGTAACTTTAATTTTACTAAATGAGTAATTTCTAAAATATAAATTTACTACTTTAAAATCTATACTAGGAAGAATCAATTGAACGTCATCCAAATCAAGTTCCCTAATCATTGAAGCTGTCCCATCAGAAATAGATTTTTCATGGTTTACATATAAATTATCGTAACAGAGTAATAACATTTCTAAGTATCTATTAATGATTGATTTAAAAATCTTATAACGATCAACACATAAACAGTTTAGTTTTATAAAGTTATAAAGATTTTTTACTTCAAATTCAGCATTATAGAGATGATTATTAAAAGACTGTCCACCCTTCAGATAGTTTTCATGTTCTTCACGAATTTTATCGAATAATTCATTAATCGTTTCTAATTTTCTATATAGAAAATTAAGGTTGAGGATAGAATCTCTAAAATATTCTATAATTTTTTTCTCATCACCTGTAACCGAGTTAATAATTTGTTCCGTTAGTTCACTTAACTCTCCATCATATAAAGGTTTAGCATATCTAAATTCTTTTCCATCATCAAATCGATGCATTGGAATATGCTTGAAATTAAACTCACACACAAGGAAATTAAAATAGTCTTTTTGACGAAATGCTATATTCGCTAACTCTCTAAACTTTGCTTTTGCTAAAGAATATTGTTTTTCTTTATACAACTTAAAAGCCTCACTTAAGAAGCGATTCCCCTCTAAATCTCTAGGTTCATCAATATCCATATCTAGAAACCGGTTTAATAAAGATTTTTTATATACCATATTTCGTAATTCTTCATGACCATCAATTTCAAACCTTAATTGATTATTTCCAAACCAGCGATATTCATCATCCCAGTTTAAAGCCCTTTTCTTTAAAGCAGAATATCTAGAAAAATCTTTCGCATCAATAAAACTAAGTCTATCTAAAAAAGCAAGTTGATTCCATAAATCTTCAGCATTCTTTACCGTGATATTCCTATTTTCAGCAAGAATTTCTAAAAATCTCTTTGTACTAAAATACTTTTGGTGCTGATTGTCCGTTTCTTCAACTGAAGAAGTTTCGTTAGAAACAATGATAATGCCTTGTTTCTTATAATACTCTCTAATAATCATGGGAGTTTCTTCAGGTGTATAAAAATAGGCAAATTTAGCATCCAATTTAAATGTGTTCTGAATCAATCGAAATATAGAATTAAAAGTCGAATCACCTAAAGAATAACCTACGAACAATAAGGTATGGTTCATTATTAATGACTGAATTAAAGTAGAAACCATTGGGAAGTTCAAAGGATAGTCTAAATAATCTTCTTCTTTTAAAACGATATTTTTCTTACTGAAGTCTCCATGCATTTTAATCAAGTATCTTTCCGAACTCGTATAAGGGATGTCTTTATCTTCAGCTACTACATTGTACCTTAACAAACCACTTTCAAACTGACTTTCCAGAAGTGAATCATAGTTTGTCGTAATAATATGTTTTGGTGCTATTTTTTCTATTAATTTATGTAACTCATTTGGTTTACTTAATCCCCTCTTAAAGAAAATTTCTTCTATCTTTTTTGTGTACTGATTTTTCCCAAAAGTATCATAATAATACTGAGCAATTCTCAGAGGACTATCTGTTCTTTCTTCTGGTAAGTTCAACTCTTTTTTTAATGATTGAATCAATTCGCCCCAAGTTGGTAGATTAGAATTTGCTGAAATCCCTGCACCGACAAACAAAATTAAAGAATTTTCTTTAATAGAATTCTTTATTTGAGTTATAGATAAGTTATAATTTTCTTCCATATTTGAACCACCCTATCATTAGCTTGTATTATCTAAATACAAATTATCCTTCGAAATTTTCTTCTTTTCTGTTATATAATCATAAATAAGAGTTTATCATTGTTTATAAATATAAAAATTTGTTTGTCTTTTATATTCAATTTATGATTTTTAATATTAACAATTCTCTTCATTATACCACAAAATAAGAGCTATAAAGCGGATTCAAGGAACAAGAATCTAGTTATTATATTAAAATTTTCACTGGTTTTTTAACTTATGAAATCTGTCATTTTCCAAACAACTTTATCTTTAATTTACTAGCTAAAATTTCTGAAATAAAAAGCCTACCTTTCAGTAGACTTAGTAATGATCTTTGAAGGACAAGAAAGCCACGCTATCCCCATCTATCATATAAATCAAGCGATTTTCTGCATTAATGCGCCGCGACCAAGCTCCTTGGTAGTCATACTTGAGTGGTTCTGGTTTCCCCATTCCTACAAAAGGATCGCGTTGAATATCCTTGATTAATTTATTGATTCTCTTTAATGTCTTCTTATCTTGGTTTTGCCAATAGCAATAATCCGCCCAGGCATCTTCTGTAAACTTGAGCAACATCCATTACTCCTCAATCATATGTACCTGAGTGCTTCCAGCACGAACTTGAGCCATTCCTCGCAAGACCTTGTCAGAAAGTTCCTTATTTTGAGCGATTCTCAGGGTTTCCTGAATACTGTCCCACTCGCTCTTTGAAAGGACTACAATATCCTCATCTGGATTTTTATTGACCACCGTTAAAGGCTCAAATTCATCATTTACCTTCTTCATGTAGTCTTTTAAATGATTTCTGAATGTTGAGTAAAGGACCACTTCCATAACCATACCTCATTTTACCTCTTTTCCACTATTATACACAAAAAGAAAGAAATTGTCAGGAACTTGTACAAGATTTTTCTTTTCCATCTATTTATTCGAAAATCTTCTAAAAAAGCCTACCTTTCAGTAGACTTAGTTTGATTCTATTCTAATCGGAACCCTGCCAAAATTCTGTTCTGCTATACTTGGCTGTCCTAGTTGGTAAACCTGGTCTGCCTTTTGCGTCATGGTATCCCAAGGCTCTTTGCCAATTCGGCTGACTAGATGGACCTGCTCTTTCAGAGATTTGAGGTGTTGTCTGCCTTTTTCAGTAAAGCCAAGAACATGGATAGCTTCTGGCAAGTCGCTTTCTCTGGCCTGCACCAAAATATAAGTCAAGAGGCGTCTGACACGCGCCTTGGTATAACGCTTGGTGGCAACTGCCTCGACCAATTCGTCAACAGACTGGGCTGTTTTGATAGCTTCCTTGATGCGCACAGCCATTTCTTGATTGACCTGATAGATGGTCGTTAGGTCTGAGTTTGACAAGATTTGATAGCGGAGCAAGGGAAAATAGTCATCCCAACTTACCTTACTGGCCTGCTCAAAGAGGGCAACCGAAGGCATAAAGCGTTCTAAGAAATCTTGGTCTGATTGATGCTGACGGAGAGCTGTTGCCGAGGCAAAGTCCACATCCTTATCCACAGAATGATAACCTGCCCCCTGACGCTGAATCGGATGCAACTTGATGTTTCGTCCTGCAACCGCCTTGGCATAAGCTAGAGCTAGAACATGATTGGGCGTATTCCCTGAGAAATCAAGACCTGCAAATTCCTTCCACATGGCTTGGGTTTTCTGGGGATAAGAAAGTGAATCAGGTAGATTTTCCACAAATTTCTCCATCTCAGCACCTTGTTCTGTGTATAAATCAGCAATTTTCTGGTAATCCAGAACTTCCTCTGTCCCAAAAGCTAGCCTATCAATACCCAAGCGGGCCAAGATATCCACAGCTCCTTGACCGAAGAAATCAGCCGCCTGAACACTGACTAAAAAAGGTAATTCCACTACCAGATCCGCTCCATTTTCCAGCGCCATCTGAGCCCGTGTCCACTTGTCTACGATAGCAGGCTCTCCACGCTGCATGAAATTCCCTGACATGGCAACGATTTTCAGTCCCTGTGCTTGATCCAGCAGGTATTTATGCCCATTATGAAAAGGATTAAACTCTGCGATAATACCTGTGATGGTCATGATGTTCTCCTACTTCTGCGCGACAAAAAACCAACGGGTGCTGGTTTCTGTCGGCTCCTTGTCCTCAAAGTCCGCATAGAGTTTGAAGGACTTGAAACCAGCCTGTTCCAGCAAAATATCATAGGTCAAGACCTCATAGGTCCGCTCCTCATGCACTTCATCGTGGCGGCTAAATGAACCGTCAGCCTCCTTGATAAAGAAAGTCAACTCATGCACGATGGAGTGAGGAGCTTCGTCCTCATAGGTGTCCCAAAGCATGGCAAAATCTTCCGCATTTTCATGGTAGGAATAGCCTGGAAAAACTTCATCTGTCTGATAGGTCGAATGCACATCAAAGATAAAAACGCCGTCTTCATTGAGGGCATTATACACTTCCTTAAAGACATCTCCTACCTCAACCTCATCCTGCATGTAGCAGATAGAGTCAGAGTAACAAGTCACAAAATCATATTTACCTGCCTTGGACAAATCCAGCATAGTGCCTTCAATAAAATCAATCTTTTGCTTGGCTGAAGCCGCTCTCTTCTCCGCAATCTTCAGCATATCCGCGCTCAAGTCAAGCCCTGTCACATCAAAGCCAGCTTGAGAAAAGCGGACAGACTGGATACCTGTCCCACAAGCCAATTCCAAAAGCTTCTTTCTCTCCCTGGTCTTAGGCAAATGACGCAGAGAAAAATCCGTCCATTTATCGTATAAACTATCATCCATCACAGCATCGTAAACAGCTGCAAAGGTTTCATAAGTCGCCATAATTAAGATACCAAGTCCGCCCGTAACCGGAATGAAAATTAGGAGCTTGGACTTAGGATCCTGATCCAAGACTAAGCTATCTATTTTCCGACGATTACAGGACGGGTTCAAATCCTTTCTAAGATACAAAGAGCGTTAAAAGCAAGGAAAAAATAGGAAACTTTCTGCTGTATCGTCAGATACAAAGGAAGTTACTCTTTTTCTCGCAGCTTTTAGTTCGTGTTCAGTTTCGAGATGAACAAAACACAACGCTCTTACCTTTCTATCAATTTTTTCTAAAATAAGCAAATAAACCCAGTTGACTGCAACTGAGTTCATCTACTAGGCCAAGGCTTCTGAAATATCTACTGACTCTGCCTCATGCCATAGTTTTTCTAGGTTATAATGGGCACGCATTTCTTCTGAGAAGATATGCACAACAACACCACCGAGGTCTAGTAAAACCCAGCCTCCAGCTGCATCACCTTCGACATGACTGCCTTTAAAGCCTGCTTCCGCTACTTTTTCACGAATGTTATCAGCAATAGCGTCCAACTGACGGCTATTCATCGAGCTCGTGATGACAAAGTAGTCCGTCACGCTGGTCAAATCTTGTACGTCAAGTGCGAGGATATCCTCCGCACGTTTCTCATCAGCCGCTTTCACGACTAGTTCTAGTAATTCTTTTTCGTTCATTTAGTCCTCTTTCAAATAGTGCACAAAGGCGTTATAGGTTTCAAGGGTCTGGGGATAGATGGGGAATCCCTGATGAGCTAAATGCTCCACAGTTCGTTCCGTTTCGTAGGCCACTGCCTTATTGAGCGATAGCACAGCAATCTCACGTGCCTCATCCACTCCTGGAAAGGCACGATTGTGCTCGATATAATCTGCGACGTAGATGACTTTATCTAGATCGGTCATCTGACCAGCTCCGACTGTATGGATTTCAATAGCTCGCAGGATTTCTGGATCATGCAAATCCAAGTCCTCCTGAATCTTGTAGATGCCAACCATTCCATGCCAGACATTATTGCCCCAGTTTTTGAGGTCAGGGTCTAATTGGTAACGGTCAATCAAGTCTAGAAATTCCTGATCTGACAGCTTTTTAGCATAATCATGAAGGAGGCCTGCTAGACCAGCTTTCTCAACATCGACTCCAAATCGCTGGGCAAGCTCCATGGCTGCACGCTCTACACCCAAACAATGGGTTAAACGTTTTTCAGGTAGAAGCTCTGCCATTTTTTCCAACAAAGCCTCTCGGGAACAGTTGATATAGTCTTGGTATGCCATCAGTAAAGCCCCTCCTTCTCGATGTAGTCTAGCACTGGCTGAGGTAGGAGAAAGTTAGGCTTCCGACCTTGGGCAATGAAGTCACGCACCATGCTGGAGGAGATGTCCATGAGAGGCACATCCACCCAGATAACAGGATAGGAAGTCCCTGCCTTGTAGCGTGGTCGCTGAACCCCTACAAACTGAACCATTTCGACCAGCTCATCAATTCGATACCACTTAGGCAGATAGTCCACCATATCAGCCCCGATAATGAAGTAATAATCAGTGTCAGGATGTTGCTCGGTCAAAATCTTCATGGTGTCGTAGGTGTAGGAAATGCCCTTGCGCTCTAACTCAATGGTTTCAATGGCCAGACCTTCAATCCCCTCAATCGCCAACTCAAGCATCTTGAGCCGATGGTGCTCGGGGATAGTTTCCTTTTTATCTACATGAGGTGGTTGGTATTCGGGCATGAGCAAGACTTGATCCAGTCCCAACTGCTGCCGTACTTGGTCAGCAACGATTAGATGGGCATTGTGAACGGGATTAAAATTCCCTCCTAGAATCCCGACTTGTTTGCGTTTTTTCTCCTTGATTTCTGGCTCCAACTCTACCTTGGTAAAGGGAGTCAATAATTCAATTGCCATAGGCTCGTCTTCCTTTAATTCTCTGTAAAAACAGTTGTTTGGAGTAGGTTTTAGATTTCTTTGACTTTTTTAGAAATCTTGCGATTTTCTTTCTTGCTGGATTGTTTATACAAAATCAAGATGCGTCCGATTTTTTGGACAGTATCCACACCAATTTCTTCTTCCAAGATTTCAGCTACTTCGTGGATATTTTCATCTGTGTTTTGCAAGAGAGTAACCTTGATCAATTCACGAGCGTCAAGAGCTTGACGGACGCTGGTTTTGATTTGGTCGTTGAGACCATTTTTCCCGATTTGAATGATGGGTTTGAGGGTGTGTGCCTGGCTGTTGAGGAAGGCACGTTGTTTCGATGTTAATGACATAATTTCTTTAAAAGAGTTTCTTTTTATACTTTTCTGAAGTGGTGACGGACGTCAGCAAAGTCCTTCGGACTTTCATGACTAAAATTTGAGCCTAAGGTCTCAAATTTTCCGCAGTTGGTACAATCACTTGTACCAACTAACACCACGGCGAAAAGTATTCTCTATGGGCTCGCAATGCTCACCCAAGTCTAGATGACCCTTTCCTTTCTGTGTTTAGATAATTGCTTTTCGTGTGACGACGGCGACGCCTTCTGGTGCCCAGACGGCGACTTTGGCGGTGCCTGTTACGCGGATCCAGCCTAGGCCTGAGATGACTAGGTCGGTTTTGTCCTTGATGGTAAAGACATGTTGGACTAGTTTTGGAAAATCTTCTTTTTCCTTGCTATTTGGTGGTGTTAGAAGAGTTCCGAGATGCTTGTCATAAAAGGCAGTAGCGCCTTCTAGCTTGGTACGGTGGAGTTTGAGTTCATTGTCAAAGAAAGCTGTGAAACCTTGCTTCTCACCTGTAATGAAGTCAAAGCGTCCCAAACCACCTAAAAACAGGGTTTGTTCAGGATTGAGCTGATAGGTTTTGGGCTTGATTTCCTTTTTAGGGCTGACATACTTGAGGTTTTTAGCCGTCAAGTAGTGGGCCATCTGGTGACGATGGATAATTCCCGGTGTATCGTAAATATAAGATCCGTCGTCAAGCGGAATCTCAATCTTGTCCAAGGTTGTCCCTGGGAAGCGCGACGTCGTGATGACATTTTGGTCGCCCGTGATTTCTTGGATGATGGCATTGATAAGAGTTGACTTTCCAACGTTGGTCACACCGACTACGTAGACATCGCGGCCCTTACGGTAGTGTTCAATCTTGTCAATGACTTCCTTAATGGCATGTTTGTTTTGGGCTGAAGTCAGAACGACATCTACTGGACGAAGTCCTTCTTCATGGGCACGTTCCATAAGCCACTGGCTAATCTTGCCCGGCTTAACTGACTTGGGCAGGATATCTTTTTTATTTCCGACCAAGAGGACATCATTGCCTGATACAAAACGTGGTAGGCCTGGGATAACTGAGCCATTAAAGTCAAAGATATCAATGACATTGACCACTAAGGCATCACTGTCTCCCACCTCGTGCAAAAGCTTGAGAAAATCATCGTCCGTCAACTGGACATCTGTAATTTCATTGTAATGACGGAGACGGAAACAGCGTTGGCAATAGACTTCGCCAGTCTCCAAGCCTTTTTCAAGTGCCGACTGGGGAGTAAATCCAAGACCAGCCTTATCTGTCGTCTGAATGGTTGCTCCACAACCAATACAGAGAATTTCTTCCATAGTTAGATTCCTTTTTTATATGTAATCGGTCCGTACTTTTCAGTAATTTGCTTCATGACACGGCGCTCACGAGCTCGGTTAATCTGCGTTTTGATCGAGTCATGTTGGACCAAGGGTTTGACTAAAATCGAGCGAATACCCGCACGATGCGCTGCCCGAATATCGGTCATGAGCTGGTCGCCGACCATGACCACTTCATTTTTCTCATAGTGGAATTCCTTCATGGCACGGTCAATCCCAAATGTGAAGGGTTTCAATGCCCAATAAACGTAATCAATCCCAAATTTCTCAACTGCGCGTTGAACCCGTTTTTTGGTATTATTTGAGACTACGATGATGCGAATGCCCGCGTCACGGAGATCATGTAGCCATTGCTTCATCTCTGGTGTCCCATCAGGGTTGTTCCAAGCAATGAGGGTATTGTCCAGATCGACCAAAACAGCCTTGATTCCCTGCGCCTGCAGGCTTGGGACTGTCAGATCATAGACTGCTTCCACAGCAAAATCTGGCATATAATTTTCAATCGCCATTCTGGCTCCTTTTTTAGTTCCTAGCAATTTTTTTTAAACATTGAGCTAAGACTGCCCATAAAATGAGACTAGCTATCAAAATATAAATCCAAGCATTTGGTTCATCTGTAAACGGTAAGGGAACATTCATTCCAAAAAATCCTGTAATAACCGCAAGGATAGCTAGCAAGACTGAGATAATTGTCAAAGTTGTCAAATTATCATTTAGATTATTATTTAGGATGTTGTTGTAAGAGGCTGAGAGTTGTTGCAAGACTTGAGATATCAAATCTGTCATTGAAACCAACTGATGGGCTTCAATCATAGCATCGTCAAACTGCTCTCTTTCTACCTCATTAAGATTGCGATAAAGAGCATGCCCTTGGATGTGTTCCAAGAGGAGACGATTTTGTTTAGCGGCAGCTGTCAGGTAAACCATACCAGTTTCCAAGTCAGAGAGAGCAAAAAGATTTTTTTTAGTTGTTTTTTGACGAAGAAGTGCACTGATTTCATCCTTACTTTTATCCATCTCTTCAATAACTGGATAGTAAGCATTGCTAATAATCTCTAAACTGGCAAAAAGAAATTTGTAGATTGAAATAATTTCATGGCTTTCAAGGTAGGTTGCCATGCGTTTAATCACATAAGTATTCTTGTGATTACTGATGGTGATCAGCCGTTGTTTTTCAACGATAAAGGTCATCGGAATCGCTTCATAATATTCTTTGTCTTTTTCTAAATCAAGAACATTATAAATAAAGGTTACCGTCTCCGTTTCACGGTTATAATCCATGTGGGCTCGTTCATTTCTATCCAGAGCATACTCGATGGTTTCCTTGTCCAATCCATAGATGTCAGAAAGATCTTCCATATTTTTAATCTTATCCACATCAAGGTCTATCCAAGTACGATCGTGACCTAGTTTTTTCTCTACAAATAGCATACTCTCTCCTTTACCAAACTCCTTCTATTGTACCACAAATCTGCTAAAATAGTCGGACTATTCAGTACGGGATAAATTACTAACAACGGTAATATTGCGGTTAGGAACAAAGTGAAGAGCTTGATCATCACCTCGCAGTTGTGTTGTACGGATTCCTACGCTAACGACCTTTCCAGAGACGGTAATCGGTCCATTTGTGAGGACCACTTCATCACCCACATCAAGCTGGCGTTCAAAAAGGATGAAGAAGCCATTAATGACATCGGATAGAAAGCCTTGCGCCCCCATACCAATGGCTACCCCAGCAATCCCTGCCCCAGCAAGGAGGCTGGAAACCGGCAAGCCCAAAATAGACAGGATGCAGTAGATTAAAAAGAAATAAAGAATGTAGTTAAAGACATTCTCCAGCAAACGCGAAATGGTCTTTTGTCTTCCTGCATCTCTATTTGAGAATTTAAGTGAGGGCTTGACAATCTTTCGTACAGTCGCATGAAGCATCTTTTTAGCTATATAAAATAGCAAAAACAAAATCAAAAGAGAAATCACCTTGGTTAAGAGATTCTCTAATATGGTTGTTAAATCAAGTTTATCAAAATAGCGTTGAAAAAAATCTTGCATATAAAACTCCTTTTTCCTATTATACCATAAAATCGTCGTTCTCTTTTCTTTCATAATTATTCAATTATCGTCTCTATTTTCAAAATATCACTTGCCTCTATAGCATATTTATACTATAATTGTAGACAATACATTTTGAAGGAGACTGCTATGAAACGAATCATTAGAGCCTGGACCAAGGCAAGCCTCATCAAACGAATCCTTATTGGAATGATTTTGGGAGCTACATTAGGGATGCTCTTCCCAAACCTTACAGGAATTGGTCTACTTGGAGATCTCTTTGTAGGCGGACTGAAAGCCATCGCTCCTATTTTGGTTTTTGCCCTTGTTGCCAATGCCCTTTCCCAACACCAAAAGGGGCAAAATACTAATATGAAGACTGTTATTTTCCTATACTTGCTTGGAACCTTTGCTGCTGCATTGGTAGCCGTTCTAGCTAGTTTCTTACTGCCTGTGCAAATCACCCTGACCAGTGCAAATACAGAAGTTGCTGCTCCTGACGGTATCGGTCAAGTCCTCAGCAATCTCCTACTCAAACTGGTGGACAATCCCTTAAATGCCATTGTTGAAGCCAACTATATCGGGATTCTCTCTTGGGCAGTCATCTTTGGCTTGGCTATGAGAGAGGCAAGTAAACACAGCAAAGAATTACTGAAAACCATGGCAGATGTCACTTCTAAAATTGTCGAATGGATTATCAATCTAGCTCCCTTTGGGATTTTAGGCTTGGTGTTCAAGACGATCTCCGACAAAGGTATTGCCAGTCTGGCTAACTACGGTGTCCTCCTAGGACTTTTGATTGCCACCATGGCCTTTGTCGCTCTCATCGTCAACCCGCTCATCGCCTTTCTCTTTATGAGGAAAAATCCCTATCCCCTTGTTTTGAAATGCCTACGTGTCAGTGGTATTACAGCCTTTTTCACTCGTAGCTCTGCCGCCAATATCCCTGTCAATATGAAACTCTGCCAAGACCTGGGACTGAATCCTGACACCTACTCTGTCTCCATCCCGCTTGGTTCGACCATCAACATGGCTGGCGCTGCCGTTACCATAAATGTCCTGACCCTGGCTGCCGTCAATACACTCGGAATCTCGGTAGACTTTGGGACAGCATTTGTGCTCAGTGTAATGGCTGCCATTTCTGCCTGCGGGGCCTCTGGGATCGCTGGGGGATCCCTTCTCCTCATTCCTGTCGCTTGTAGCCTCTTTGGGATTTCCAACGACTTGGCTATGCAGGTTGTCGGAGTCGGTTTTGTGATCGGTGTCGTTCAAGACTCCTGTGAAACAGCCCTGAACTCTTCTACAGATGTCCTCTTTACAGCGGTTGCCGAGTATGCTACAAACCGAAAACTTCGCCCCTAGTCTCTGACTCCTCGTTAAACACTTGACTCTATTAGTTTAGGAAATTTTCATGTCCCTCACTCAACGCACGACAAAACTGATCTTAGCGACCTGTCTCGCTTGTTTTCTCGCTTATTTTTTAGATTTATCATCAGCAGTTTCAGCTGGAATTATCGCCCTATTAAGCCTCTCCGACACGCGCAGAAACACGCTGAAGTTGGCTCGTAACCGCCTCTTTTCCATGCTACTAGCGCTCGCTATCGGTGTTCTAGCCTTTCAGCTTACAGGCTTTCACATCTGGAGCCTGGGCCTCTATCTGGCTCTCTATGTCCCTCTTGCTTACAAAATGGGCTGGGAAATCGGCATCACCCCTAGCAGTGTCTTGGTCAGTCATCTCTTGGTACAGGAGTCTACTTCTCCAGAGCTCTTGCTCAATGAAGTACTCCTCTTTCTCATCGGGACAAGCTTTGCTCTATTGGTCAACCTTTATATGCCCTCTCGTGAGAAAGCCATCCAAAGCTACCACCTTCAGGTCGAGGAAAAGTTAAAAGACATCCTGCTTCGTTTTAAATACTATCTGTCGAGGGGAGACGGACGCAATCAAGCCCAACTCGTTGACCAATTAGACAAGCTCCTCGATGAAGCTCTCAAACTGGTTTATTTGGATCACTCGGACCATCTCTTTCACCAGACGGACTACCACATCCATTACTTTGAGATGAGACAGCGACAAAGTCGTATCCTGCGAAATATGGCCCAGCAGATCAATACCTGTCATCTGGCCGCAAGTGAGAGTTTGATCTTGGCCCAGCTCTTTTCAAAGATTGCTGCCCAGCTAAGTCAGACCAATCCTGCTCATGACCTACTTGATGACATCGAACGCTATCTGCAAGTCTTCCGCAATCGGAGTCTCCCTAAAACACGTGAGGAGTTTGAAACCCGTGCCACCCTCCTGCAGCTACTACGCGAAGCCGAAACCTTTATCCAGGTCAAGGTCGATTTTTACCAGAAATATGGAAACTAGAACGCAAAGAACCTCAGAGAATTCACAAAAGGTGAACACTTCTGAGGTTTTTGTTTTTCTTTAATTCCAATTATCTTTACTGTACAGAGATTAGTCCAGCCTACCTTATTCTATGCAGAATTTAGAGATTAATTAGAAAAATCTTTTACCTATCTATTAGGGAAAAAGTTTAGATAGACCGCCATAGCGGTTACCGATTGTTAGATTACGACACTGAGTTTTACAAATCGATTTCATTTGTAAAACTCAGTTAGTGAGGCAGTTAGGTAAGTCTAATAGGACTTGCCGTAGTCTACTTAGATTGCTATGCAATCAAGTAGACTTACTGAATCACATTTTTTCCTCCAACTCTACGTCTGGATATTTATCCGCAAACCAGCGGAGGGCAAATTCATTTTCAAAGAGGAAGACTGGTTGGTCAAAGCGGTCCTTAGCCAAGATATTGCGGCTTGATGACATCCGTTCATCCAAGTCCTCAGGCTTGATCCAACGAACAGTCTTTTTACCCATTGGGCTCATGACCACTTCTGCATTGTACTCGCCTTCCATGCGGTGCTTAAAGACTTCAAACTGGAGTTGTCCCACAGCCCCTAGCATGTACTCGCCAGTTTGGTAATTCTTATAAAGCTGAATGGCTCCTTCTTGCACCAATTGCTCAATCCCTTTGTGGAAAGATTTTTGTTTCATAACGTTCTTAGCAGAAACTTTCATGAAAATCTCAGGGGTAAAGGTTGGCAGTGGTTCAAATTCAAACTTATTTTTTCCAACTGTCAAGGTATCCCCAACTTGATAAGTACCTGTATCGTAAACCCCGATGATATCTCCTGCTACAGCGTTGGTCACATTCTCACGACTTTCCGCCATAAACTGAGTAACATTCGACAGCTTAGCTCCCTTACCAGTACGAGGAAGGTTAACACTCATTCCACGCTCAAATTCGCCCGAGACAATACGTACAAAGGCGATGCGGTCACGGTGACGAGGGTCCATGTTGGCTTGGATTTTAAAGACAAATCCTGAGAAGTCCTTATCGTAAGGATCGACAATTTCGCCATCTGTTTTCTTGTGTCCATGTGGTTCAGGGGCAAACTTGAGGAAGGTCTCAAGGAAGGTCTGCACCCCAAAGTTAGTCAGGGCTGAACCAAAGAAGACTGGCGTCAGTTCTCCTGCAAGGATAGCTTCTTCTGAAAATTCATTTCCTGCTTCTTGCAACAGTTCGATATCGTCCTTAACTTGAGCATAGAAAGGATTACTTCCAAAGAGCTTGTCTCCATCTTCTAGACTAGCAAAACGCTCATCACCTTTATAAAGTTCTAAACGTTGGTTATAGAGGTCGTACAAGCCTTCAAAGGCTTTCCCCATCCCGATTGGCCAGTTCATTGGATAACTTGCAATACCCAAGACTTCTTCTAGTTCTTGCAAGAGATCTAGTGGTTCACGGCCATCACGGTCCAGCTTGTTCATAAAGGTAAAGACTGGAATGCCACGGTGCTTCACAACCTCAAACAATTTCTTGGTTTGGGCCTCGATACCCTTGGCAGAGTCGACGACCATGACCGCAGCATCCACCGCCATCAAGGTCCGATAAGTGTCTTCTGAGAAGTCCTCGTGTCCTGGTGTGTCGAGGATGTTCACGCGCTTGCCATCGTAGTCAAACTGCATCACAGATGAAGTGACCGAAATCCCACGTTGTTTTTCGATATCCATCCAGTCAGACTTGGCAAAAGTCCCTGTTTTCTTCCCTTTTACAGTACCAGCCTCACGAATCTCTCCCCCAAAATAGAGCAACTGCTCAGTGATAGTTGTTTTACCCGCGTCTGGGTGAGAGATGATGGCAAAGGTACGGCGTTTCTTAATTTCTTCTTTAATAGTCATATCTTCTCTTTCTTTGATTTTCTATTTTTAGTTGTTTCAGTAGCTAAGAATGATGTTTACATTGGATTTTACCATTCCTTTCAACTCTCCATTATAGCGGATTTTGGGGAGTTTTTCAATTGCTCATCCGATGAAAAGGCAAGCTAGAGCACAGATTGCGCCTGATTTCTCTTTTTCCACCGTTTCTTGAACAAGATATCAAAGAGAACAAGAGCCAGTGAAAGGATGGCTGACACAAGGAGGTACTTTAGCCATAGAGGAGCATTCGAGATAAACGGTGTATCTCTTAAGAGACCATAATTTCCACCCGTCACCTGATTAACCCAAACTAGAAAGAGGTTGAGGATAAAAGTATAGGCTACAATCATATATTTCTTGAGCAGACTCTTGTCATAGTGATTCATCAAGTAAACCAAGGAATTCACCAAAAGAGCATAATGCCCAATCAAAAATGAAAAACTGGTAATATGAGGAAAATCATAGGGGTCAAAAACAGGGTAAACCAAAGCAAATACCGCTCCACTTGCTCCTAAGAGAGCAAAATACTGCTTGCTCCGCCATTTATCGGGCAAGAGAACCACCGCAAACATAGCCAAACGGCAATGATAAAATGGAAGGCTATTAGAAAATGGAATCCCAAAGCCAACATACCAACTATATAGGGCTAGCAACTGAAGGATCTGAATTGCCTTAAACAAGCGGACAAATTTCGGATTTTTGTGATAAGCAAGTGCTCCATAAATGCAAAGCACTAAGAGAAGCATCATAATCCCATACCAAAAGAGTGGAATGGGAGGAGGAACCGTCTGAGATCTGGTGATAAATTGATGGAACATATTTTTATCCTAACCCTTATTTTCTCTATTCTCTAGTTTAACCATTATAGCGAATTAAAAGTGATTTTTCAATTTCTATTTCTTTTCAGTTTGGATCCCTTATTTATAGGAAAATATGATAAAATAGAACAGACTAAAAATCATCATTTCACGAAAGGATGCAAGATGAAAATTACGCAAGAAGAGGTAACACACGTTGCCAATCTTTCAAAATTAAGATTCTCTGAAGAAGAAACTGCTGCCTTTGCGACAACCTTGTCTAAAATTGTTGACATGGTTGAATTGCTGGGCGAAGTCGACACAACTGGTGTCGCACCTACTACGACCATGGCTGACCGCAAGACCGTACTCCGCGCTGATGTGGCTGAAGAAGGAACAGACCGTGACCGCTTGTTTAAAAACGTACCTGAAAAAGATAACTACTATATCAAGGTACCAGCTATCCTAGACGATGGAGGAGATGCCTAATGACTTTTAATAACAAAACTATTGAAGACTTGCACAACCTCCTTGTCTCTAAGGAAATTTCTGCAACTGAATTGACACAAGCAACGCTTGAAGATATTAAATCTCGAGAAACAGCTATCAATGCTTTTGTCACTATCGCTGAAGAACAAGCCCTTGCTCAAGCTAAGGCTATTGATGAAGCTGGAATTGACGTGGACAATGTTCTTTCAGGAATTCCACTGGCTGTTAAGGATAATATCTCTACAGACAGTATCCTCACAACTGCAGCCTCAAAAATGCTTTACAACTACGAGCCTATCTTTGATGCGACAGCCGTTGCCAATGCCAAAGCCAGGGGCATGATTGTCGTCGGAAAAACCAACATGGACGAATTTGCCATGGGTGGTTCTGGTGAGACTTCACACTATGGTGCCACTAAAAATGCTTGGGACCATAGCAAGGTTCCTGGTGGATCATCAAGCGGTTCTGCGGCTTCTGTAGCTTCAGGACAAGTTCGTTTGTCACTTGGTTCTGATACTGGTGGTTCTATCCGCCAACCTGCTGCCTTCAACGGGATTGTTGGTCTCAAACCAACCTACGGAACAGTTTCACGTTTCGGTCTCATTGCCTTCGGTAGCTCATTAGACCAGATTGGACCTTTTGCACCAACTGTTAAGGAAAATGCCTTCTTACTCAACGCTATTGCTAGTGAAGACGCCAAAGACTCTACTTCTGCTCCTGTCCGTATTGCCGACTTTACTTCAAAAATTGGCCTAGACATCAAGGGCATGAAAATTGCTTTGCCTAAGGAATACTTTGGTGAAGGAATTGACCCAGAAGTTAAGGAAACAATTCTTAACGCAGCCAAACACTTTGAAAAACTTGGTGCTATCGTTGAAGAAGTCAGCCTTCCTCATTCTAAATACGGTGTAGCTGTTTACTACATCATCGCTTCATCAGAAGCCTCATCAAACCTGCAACGTTTTGACGGTATCCGTTACGGCTACCGCGCAGAAGATGCAAGCAACCTTGATGAAATCTATGTAAACAGCCGTAGCCAAGGTTTCGGTGAAGAGGTAAAACGCCGTATCATGCTAGGTACTTTCAGCCTTTCATCAGGTTACTACGATGCCTACTATAAGAAAGCTGGTCAGGTCCGTACCCTCATCATCCAAGATTTCGAAAAAGTCTTTGCGGATTACGATTTAATCCTAGGACCAACTGCTCCAAGCGTTGCCTATGACTTGGACTCACTCAACCACGACCCAGTTGCCATGTACTTGGCTGACCTTTTGACCATCCCTGTCAACTTGGCAGGTCTCCCAGGAATTTCGATTCCTGCTGGATTTGCTCAAGGTCTCCCTGTCGGACTCCAATTGATCGGTCCTAAATACTCAGAAGAGACCATTTACCAAGCTGCTGCTGCTTTTGAGGCGACAACAGACTACCACAAACAACAACCCGTGATTTTTGGAGGTGATAACTAATGAACTTTGAAACAGTCATTGGACTTGAAGTCCACGTTGAGCTCAACACCAATTCAAAAATCTTCTCACCTACATCTGCCCACTTTGGGAATGACCAAAATGCCAACACCAACGTGATTGACTGGTCCTTCCCAGGAGTTCTGCCAGTTCTCAATAAAGGGGTTGTCGATGCTGGTATCAAGGCAGCTCTTGCCCTCAACATGGACATCCACAAGCACATGCACTTTGACCGCAAGAACTACTTCTATCCTGATAATCCAAAAGCCTACCAAATTTCTCAGTTTGATGAGCCAATCGGCTACAACGGTTGGATTGAAGTGGAACTAGAAGACGGTACAACTAAGAAAATCGGGATCGAACGTGCTCACCTAGAAGAAGACGCTGGTAAAAACACCCACGGTACAGATGGCTACTCCTATGTAGACCTCAACCGCCAAGGGGTGCCATTGATTGAAATTGTATCTGAAGCCGACATGCGTTCGCCAGAAGAAGCCTATGCTTACCTGACTGCCCTCAAGGAAGTTATCCAGTACGCTGGCATTTCTGACGTTAAGATGGAAGAAGGTTCCATGCGCGTGGATGCCAACATCTCCCTTCGTCCTTATGGTCAAGAGAAATTCGGTACCAAGACTGAGTTGAAGAACTTGAATTCCTTCTCAAATGTTCGCAAGGGTCTTGAATACGAAGTCCAACGTCAAGCTGAAATCCTTCGCTCAGGTGGTCAAATTCGCCAAGAAACACGCCGTTACGACGAAGCTAACAAAGCAACCATCCTCATGCGTGTCAAGGAAGGGGCTGCAGACTACCGCTACTTCCCAGAACCAGACCTACCCCTCTTTGAAATCTCTGATGAGTGGATCGAAGAAATGCGTACAGAGTTGCCAGAGTTTCCAAAAGAACGCCGTGCTCGCTACGTTGCTGATCTTGGCTTGTCAGACTACGATGCTAGTCAGTTGACTGCAAACAAAGTTACTTCTGACTTCTTTGAAAAAGCTGTTGCCCTCGGTGGCGATGCCAAACAAGTCTCTAACTGGCTCCAAGGCGAAGTCGCTCAATTCTTGAATGCTGAAGGCAAGACACTGGAACAAATCGAATTGACACCAGAAAACTTGGTAGAAATGATTGCCATCATCGAAGACGGCACTATTTCTTCTAAGATTGCCAAAAAAGTCTTTATCCACCTGGCTAAAAATGGCGGTGGCGCGCGTGAATACGTGGAAAAAGCAGGCTTGGTGCAAATCTCTGATCCAGATGTCTTGATCCCAATCATTCACCAAGTCTTTGCGGATAACGAAGCTGCCGTTGCCGACTTCAAGTCAGGCAAACGCAACGCAGACAAGGCCTTCACAGGATTCCTTATGAAAGCAACCAAAGGACAAGCCAACCCACAAGTCGCCCTTAAACTGCTTGCTCAGGAATTGGCCAAGTTGAAAGAAAACTAGACAGAACAAAACCAGCCCTAAGGTTGGTTTTTTCTTCTCTACCAGCTCCCAATAACTATTTTGGCTTTATTTCCAGAATATTTTATGGTAAAATGAAGAGTAATAATATTTATTAAAGAGGTAAAAACATGATTGAAGCAAGTAAATTAAAGGCTGGTATGACCTTTGAAACAGCTGACGGAAAATTGATCCGCGTTTTGGAAGCTAGCCACCACAAACCAGGTAAAGGAAACACCATCATGCGTATGAAATTGCGCGATGTTCGTACTGGTTCTACATTTGACACAAGCTACCGTCCAGAGGAAAAATTTGAACAAGCTATCATCGAGACTGTTCCAGCCCAATACTTGTACAAAATGGATGACACAGCATACTTCATGAATACAGAAACTTACGACCAGTACGAAATCCCTGTAGTCAATGTTGAAAACGAATTGCTTTACATCCTTGAAAACTCTGATGTGAAGATCCAATTCTACGGAACTGAAGTGATTGGTGTCACAGTTCCTACTACTGTTGAATTGACAGTTGCAGAAACTCAACCATCTATCAAAGGGGCTACTGTTACAGGTTCTGGTAAACCAGCAACGATGGAAACTGGACTTGTCGTAAACGTTCCAGACTTCATCGAAGCAGGACAAAAACTGGTTATCAACACTGCAGAAGGAACTTACGTTTCTCGTGCCTAATCTCTAGAAAGAGGTCATTCTATGGGAATTGAAGAACAACTTGGCGAAATCGTTATCGCCCCACGTGTACTTGAAAAAATCATTGCTATTGCTACTGCAAAAGTAGAGGGTGTACACTCTTTTTCAAACAAATCAGTATCTGACACCCTTTCAAAACTTTCTCTCGGCCGTGGCGTTTATCTAAAAAACGTGGACGAAGAACTCACAGCAGATATCTATCTCTACCTTGAGTACGGAGTAAAAGTTCCTAAGGTAGCTGTTGCTATCCAGAAAGCTGTCAAAGATGCAGTCCGCAACATGGCTGATGTAGAACTCGCTGCTATCAATATCCACGTTGCAGGTATCGTTCCAGATAAAACACCAAAACCAGAATTGAAAGATCTATTTGACGAGGACTTCCTCAATGACTAGTCCACTATTAGAATCTAGACGCCAACTCCGTAAATGCGCTTTTCAAGCTCTTATGAGCCTTGAGTTCGGTACGGATGTCGAAACTGCTTGTCGTTTCGCCTATACTCATGATCGTGAAGATACTGATGTGCAACTACCAGCCTTTTTGACAGAGCTAGTTTCTGGTGTTCAAGCTAAAAAGGATGAACTAGACAAGCAAATCACACAGCATTTAAAAGCAGGTTGGACCATCGAGCGTTTAACACTCGTGGAGAGAAACCTCCTTCGCTTGGGAGTCTTTGAAATCACTTCATTCGACACTCCACAGTTGGTTGCTGTCAATGAAGCTATTGAGCTTGCAAAGAACTTCTCAGATCAAAAATCTGCCCGTTTTATCAATGGACTGCTCAGCCAGTTTGTAACAGAAGAACAGTAAATAGAAAAAGTGTTTGACGAACATCAAACACTTTTTCCTTTGCCTCCCACTATCTAAAAAAGTGGTAATAGATATAAATGTAAACAAAAATCCAGATAGGTTTTGCATGATTGAGAAAGTTGAAAAAACTATGACAGAGAATGGTCAATCGTAGATTAGATGTATAACGATAGACAAGAGCGAAAAAGAGGCCAATCAGACTATAATATAATAAACTAATTGGATCTCGGTGAGATAGTATCAAATGACTGAGTCCAAAGATAAAGCCTGATAAGATGACATCTAAATAATACTTTGACTGGGGAAAGAAGGTGTTCATAAAATACCCTCTATCAAGAGTCTCCTCAAAAACGGGGCCGATGATTACAGGCAGGACAAAAGATAAGATAGTCGATAAAAAGGTTGGTTGTCTATTTGAAAGAACCACGGTAAAATACTCATCATGAATATTCCTATGATTAATCAAATGAGCATAGCGTGCCCAAAAATTACCGAGAATCTGATGAACCACATAACATGCAAAAAAGTAAAAGATAGTTGACCAGTTCCAGCTCTTTTTCTCAAAGATAAAGAGCATCTTTTTCTTTTTTAACCACCAAATTAATAGAAGGAAACTTCCCACTAATCCCATTGTTAAAATAAGAGAATAGACATCAGCTCCTAACCCTAAAATGATTGCCACATACAATCCAATTGTTTGTGGTAAATAGGTAGATAGTAAAATAATAAGCAAAAATATTCCAAATTGTCTTAGTTTCTTTGTGTTTCTCATCGTACTTTTTTTGAAAGATTATCCTGCTCGGAAGCCGTACTTCCAAGCATCTATATAAGAATTAAGTACCCCTTGCCTCATATAGGTAGCAAATTCTCTATAATATAACCATCTACCATATTCATCTTCCCAAACAGCAAGACCACCTAAAGTTTGCTCCAAGTCCTCAGTTGAAAGAACTGTAAATGTATTTGTACCTGTCATTGCAAGTACCTTCTTAAAATAGATTGTTGTAGGCTCACATTTATAGTATATTTCTTTTTTTATCTATTTTATAGTCTATCTCCTCAACTGTCAATTTTTAGTTCTGAAATGTATGTTCTCTAGAAAAAGAAGGCTAGAACCTTTACTCAGTTCTAGCCTTCTTTTTAATATTTTCTAAACCGTTGGTAACGTTCTTCTAGAAGCTGTTCCAAGGCTAAGCCTTGCAAGCGGTCAAGCTCTGCTCGCAATTCATTTTTAACGCATTCTAGTATTTCTTTACTTGAGAGCCCTGCTTCTGAGATTACCTTGTCCACGATTCCCATTTCTAGGAGTTCGTGTGAAGTGATTTTCATTAACTCTGCCGCTTCCATGGCACGGCTTCCATCCTTCCAAAGGATAGAGGCAAAGCCTTCTGGACTGAGCACGGCATAGATTGAATTTTCCAGCATCCAGACACGGTCAGCAACGGCTAGTGCTAGAGCACCACCAGACCCTCCTTCACCGATAATAATCGCGATGATTGGAACCTTGAGGTCGCTCATTTCCATCAGGTTTCGGGCAATTGCTTCCCCTTGTCCACGTTCCTCAGCTCCAACACCTGGGTAAGCTCCAGCAGTGTTGATGAAGGTTACAACTGGACGACCAAATTTTTCTGCTTGTTTCATCAAGCGAAGGGCCTTACGATAGCCTTCTGGATGAGGTTGCCCAAAATTTCGTTTGAGGTTGTCATGAAGACTCTTCCCCTTTTGGATACCAACGACAGTTACTGCTTGATCACCTAACCAGCCAATTCCACCAATGACCGCACCATCATCACGAAAAGAGCGGTCTCCATGCAATTCGATAAATTCATCAAAGATTCCATTGGCAAAATCAAGTGCGGTCAAGCGACTCTGCTCGCGTGCCTCTCTGACTATTTTTGCAATATTCATCCGCGACTTCCTCCATGCAATCTTACTAATTTAGCAATTGTTTCAGGCAATTCTCTCCGTTTGACAATTGCATCAACAAATCCATGTTCCAGCAAAAATTCTGCCTTTTGGAAGTCCTCCGGCAAAGTCTCACGAACTGTATTTTCGATAACACGTCGCCCAGCAAAACCAACCAAACTCTGTGGCTCCGCTAGGATAATATCACCTTCCATAGCAAAAGAAGCGGTCACCCCACCTGTTGTCGGATCGGTTAAAATAGTTAGGTAAAAAAGTCCGGCCTTGGAATGACGTTGAACTGCCGCAGAAATTTTAGCCATCTGCATCAAACTCATGATTCCTTCTTGCATACGGGCTCCACCAGAAGCTGTGAAGAGAACGACTGGCAAGTTTTCTACCGTTGCATACTCAAACAGGCGCGTAATTTTTTCACCCACAACGGTTCCCATAGAAGCCATGATAAAGTTAGAATCCATGATCCCAAGGGCAACTTTTTGTCCCTTGATGCTAGCTGTACCAGTCAGTACTGCTTCATCCAAACCTGTCTTTTCACGCATAGTAACTAGTTTTTTCTGGTAGCCAGGAAAGTTTAATGGATCTTGAGTTTCAATACCCGTAAACATCTCCACAAAGCTGTCAGAATCAATCGTCAAATCCAAGCGTTCCTGAGCTGAAATACGGAAAGTATAGCTACAATGGGGACAAATTCGTTCGCTCCCAAGATCCTTTTGGTAAATGGTGTGTTTACAACCAGGACACTGGGAGAAGAGTTCATCCGGAACCTCAGGCTTGGCTTGTGGTTTCTGCCTTACGGAACGGTTAGGATTGATCCGAATATACTTATCCTTTTTACTAAATAGAGCCATAACTCCCCCTTTTAGTTCTCATACTATTTGAAAGTCTATTCCTTTTCTTGGTATTTTGGCAAGAAAGTTTCCATCAAGAAGGAAGTATCGTAGTCACCAGCGATAACTCGGCGGTCTGAAATCAGATCCAACTGGAAGTCTGCATTGGTTTGTACTCCTTCAATATCAAGTTCATAAAGTGCCCGTTGCATCTTCATTAAGGCATCAAAACGATTCTCCCCATGAACAATGATTTTGGCAATCATACTATCATAGTAAGGGGTAATGGTATAACCTGGATAAACTGCTGAGTCCACGCGCAAGCCAACTCCACCACTTGGTAGATAGAGATTGGTAATTTTACCTGGGCTTGGAGCAAAGTTAAATGCTGGATTTTCTGCATTAATCCGGCACTCGATAGCATGACCTCGTAGGACGATATCTTCTTGTTTGAAAGGTAAGGGTTGCCCGGCCGCAATGCGAATCTGTTCCTTCACGATATCAACACCTGAAACAAACTCTGTGACTGGGTGTTCAACTTGCACACGAGTATTCATTTCCATGAAGTAGAAATTGCCACTCGCTTCATCGAGAAGAAATTCAATCGTCCCTGCATTTTCATAGCCAACAGACTCTGCTGCACGAACGGCTGCAGCACCAATTTCATGACGAAGAGTTTTTCCAATCGCAATAGATGGGCTTTCTTCTAAAACCTTTTGGTTATTTCGTTGGAGTGAACAATCCCGTTCACCAAGATGGACAACATGTCCTTCTTGGTCTGCAAGGATCTGAACCTCGATATGGCGAGCTGGATAAATCACACGCTCAAGATACATAGCGCCATTTCCAAAATTGGCCTTGGCTTCACTGGATGCTGTCTCAAAGGCAGCGACCAAGTCTTCCGCCTTTTCAACCTTACGAATCCCTTTTCCACCACCACCTGCCGATGCCTTAAGCATGACTGGATAGCCAATTTTTTCTGCAACTGCAAGGGCCTCTTCAGCCGTGTGAACTTCACCATCAGATCCTGGGATAACTGGAACCTCAGCCTTGATCATTTGCTCACGCGCATTGATCTTATCTCCCATGGTATCCATTACAGCGCCAGAAGGGCCGATAAACTTAATCCCCACTTCATCACACATCGTGGCAAACTTGGAGTTTTCGCTAAGAAAACCAAAACCTGGGTGAATGGCTTCTGCTTCTGTCAAGACTGCAGCAGATAAAATCGCATTGATATTGAGATAAGACTCTGTTGCCTTACCAGGTCCGATACAGATAGCTTCATCCGCTAGGAGTGTGTGAAGAGCTTCCTTATCAGCAGTTGAATAGACTGCTACAGTCGCAATGCCCAATTCACGCGCAGCTCGAATAATGCGAACCGCAATCTCACCACGGTTGGCAATCAAAATTTTACGAAACATGGAGAACCTCCTTAGTTTCCAATTGCAAAGGTAAGAATACCACTCGCTGCAAGCTTGCCATCCACTTCAGCCTTTGCTTCAACCACAGCAATCGTACCACGACGTTTCACAAAGGTAGCCGTCATGACTAATTGATCACCTGGCACAACTTGCTTCTTAAACTTGACCTTGTCCATGCCAGCGTAGAAGACGAGTTTGCCTTTGTTTTCAGGCTTGGACAATTCCAAGACACCAGCAGTCTGGGCCAAGGCTTCCATGATAAGAACACCTGGCATGACTGGGTATTGTGGAAAATGACCATTAAAGAAAGGTTCGTTGATGGTCACATTTTTAATGGCAACAATAGTATCTTCGCTCACTTCCAAGACACGGTCCACTAGGAGCATAGGGTAGCGATGGGGTAGAGCTTCTTTGATTCCTTGAATATCGATCATTTGATACGTACCAATCCTTTACCAAACTCAACCATTTCTTCATTTGAAATGAGAATTTCTGTTACCACGCCATCCTTAGGTGCAGGAATTTCATTCATGACCTTCATGGCTTCGATGATCACCAAAGTCTGACCTTTTTTAACACTGTCTCCAACCGTCACAAAGGCAGGTTTATCTGGTCCAGCGGCCAAGTAAGCCACCCCTACAAGTGGGCTTTCAACGACATCACCCTCTGGAGCAACCGTCGTTTCAGCAGGTGCCGGAGCTTCGTCCACAGCACTCTCTGCTGGAGTCGAAGGGGCAGAAACTACTGGACTTGCAGCTACTGCAGTTGGCGCTGGAGCAACTTGAGCTGGTGCTTCAGAAACCATTCTTGTTTCATTCTTACTGAACTGCAATTCGTCCTGTCCGTTTTTATAAGAAAATTCTCTCAAACTTGATTGGTCAAATTGAGCCATCAAGTCCTTGATCTCATTTAAATTCATAATTATTTATTCTCCCAACGTTTGAAAGCAAGAACCGCGTTGTGTCCACCAAAACCAAAAGTGTTTGAAATAGCATAAGGGATTTCCTGCTCCAAGCCTTGTCCATAAACGACATTCGCCTCGATATAGTCTGATAACTCGCTTGTTCCAGCAGTCATTGGTACAAAGTTATGACGCATGGCTTCGATTGTAGCGATGGCTTCTACCGCTCCTGCAGCACCAAGTAAGTGTCCTGTAAAGGACTTGGTTGAAGATACTGGTACTTCTTTACCAAGAACAGCTACAATGGCACTACTTTCTCCTTTTTCATTAGCAGGAGTTGAAGTTCCGTGGGCATTGACATAGGCCACTTGTTCTGGAGAAATTTCTGCTTCTTCCAAAGCTAATTTAATTGCCTTAATTGCACCTTGACCTTCTGGATGAGGTGAAGTCATATGGTAAGCATCGCAGGTATTTCCATAACCAACTACTTCAGCCAAGACAGTTGCCCCACGTTTTTCAGCATGTTCAAGGCTTTCAAGAACCAACATTCCTGAACCTTCTCCCATCACAAAACCATTACGATCTTTGTCAAACGGAATAGAAGCACGAGTTGGATCCTCTGTAGTTGATAGGGCAGTCAAAGCTTGGAAACCAGCGATAGCAAAAGGAGTGATAGATGATTCTGATCCACCTACTAACATGACATCTTGGAAACCAAACTTGATAGAACGGAAGGCATCCCCAATGGCATCGTTTGATGAGGCACAGGCTGTATTGATTGATTTACAGACACCGTTTGCTCCAAAGCGTATGGCAACATTTCCCGAAGCCATATTTGGCAAGGCTTTTGGAAGTGTCATTGGTTTAACGCGTTTTGGACCTTTTTCATGAAGACGGATAACCTGATCTTCGATTTCTTTAATTCCCCCAATACCAGAAGCCACGATGACACCAAAGCGATCTTTATCGATTGCTTCTACATCAAGATTTGCATTTGTCACCGCTTCTTGAGCAGCATACAAGGCATACAAAGAATAGTTGTCAAAACGGTTGGTATCTTTTTTGACAAAGTATTTATCAAATGGGAAATCTTGAACTTCTGCCGCATTGTGCACAGCAAATTCGCTGTGGTCAAACTTAGTGATTTCTCCAATTCCAATCTTCCCAGTTTGCAAACTGTTCCAAAATTCTTCTGGAGTATTTCCGATAGGAGAGGTCAATCCATAACCTGTTACTACAACTCGATTTAGTTTCATCTGTCTTACCTATATCTTTCCTTATTTTTTTTACATGCTAAGTCCGCCATCAACAGCGAGAACTTGTCCAGTCAAATAATCCTGTCCAGCCAGGAACACTGTAGCATCTGCGATATGTTCTGCTTGACCAAAATGTTTCATTGGGATTTGAGTCAATGTCGCTTCCTTGACCTTATCAGATAAAACAGCAGTCATATCCGATTCGATCATCCCTGGTGCAAGAGCATTTACGCGTACGTTGCGATTGGCAACTTCACGTGCAACTGACTTGGTAAAACCAATCAAACCTGCTTTAGAAGCTGCATAGTTTGCTTGACCGATATTTCCCATCAAACCAACCACACTGGACATATTGATGATAGCACCTTCACGTGCCTTGATCATCTGTTTCAAGACTGCTTGCGTCATGTTGAAAGCACCTGTCAGATTGATCTTAATCACTTTTTCAAAGTCTTCTTCGGTCATCTTGAGCATGAGCGTATCTTGAGTGATCCCAGCATTGTTGACCAAGACATCGACAGAACCGAGTTCTGCAATCGCTTGATCCACCATACGTTTGGCATCTGCAAAGTCTGAAACATCACCCGAGATTGGCACCACCTTGACACCGTAGTTTGAAAACTCAGCCAGCAATTCTTCTGAGATTGCTCCGCGACTATTCAAGACTACATTAGCGCCTAGTTGGGCAAATTTATGAGCAATGGCAAGTCCGATACCACGACTTGAACCTGTAACAAAGATATTTTTATTTTTTAGTTGCATTCTATTCTCCTGTTTCCTGTTGTATTTTCTGGGAGAAGGGGTCACTAGTTTCCTAGCAAAGCATCCAAGCTTGTTTGATCTTCAACGTTAGCTAGCTGAGCTGTTTTATCGATTTTTTTGACAAATCCTGATAGGACTTTTCCAGGGCCGATTTCAATAAAGTTGGTCACCCCAGCATCCTGCATCACAGCAATACTTTCATAAAAACGTACAGGTTCTTTTACCTGACGCGTCAAAAGCTCTTGGATTCGACCTTTTTCCATAACAGCAGCTTCCGTATTGCCGACTAGAGGACAAGTGAAATCAGCGAAACTCACTCCCTCAAGAGCATCAGCTAGTTGCTGACTGGCTGGCTCAAGAAGGGCTGTATGGAAAGGACCAGATACGTTTAAAGGAATCAATCGTTTTGCTCCTGCTTCCTGCAAGAGTTCAACTGCGCGGTCAACCGCAGCCACCTCACCACCGATAACGACTTGGCTTGGGGTGTTGTAGTTGGCTGGAGTCACTACTCCAACTTTAGAGGCTGTTTCACAAGCTTCCTCAATCACTTCAACTGGAGTATTAAGAACGGCAACCATCTTTCCAGAGCCTGCTGGTGCAGCCTCTTCCATATAAGCACCACGCTTAGCAACCAAGGCAACTGCATCCTCAAAGTCCAAGGAACCACTTGCTACAAGAGCTGAATATTCTCCGAGGGACAGTCCTGCCACCATGTCTGGCTGATAGCCTTTTTCTTTCAATAATCGGTAAATAGCAACGGATGTAGCTAGAATAGCTGGTTGCGTGTAACGAGTCTGATTTAACTTTGCTTCATCATTGTCAATCAAGTCACGAAGGTCATAACCCAAAACCTGACTGGCTTGGTCAATTGTTTCCTTGACGATAGGATAGTGGTCATAGAGATCACGTCCCATTCCTAGATACTGAGCACCTTGGCCCGCAAATAGAAAGGCTGTTTTAGTCATTTCTTGTAACTCCTGCCCAACGAACAGCTTCTTCTTGAATTTTTTCAGCTGCACCGTAGTAGATATCTTTTAAGATTTCTTCAACAGTTTCTTCTTTAGAAATCAAACCTGCAATCTGGCCGGCCATCACTGAACCGCCATCCACATCACCATGGACAACAGCTTTGGCTAAAGCTCCTGCACCCATTTGCTCAAAGATTTCTAAATCTGGATTTTCTTGTTTAAAGGCATCCTTTTCAGCTTGCTCAAAATCACGAGTCAACTGGTTTTTAATGGCACGAACTGCGTGTCCAAAATGTTGTGCTGAAATCGTTGTATCAATATCACGAGCTTTTAAAATTTTAGCTTTATAATTTGGATGAGCATTAGACTCTTTGGCAACTACAAAACGAGTTCCTACTTGAACGGCTTCTGCGCCAAGCATAAACCCAGCCGCTGCCCCCTCACCATCTGCAATACCACCAGCAGCAATAACTGGAATTGAAACAGCTGCAGCAACTTGGCGAACCAAGGTCATCGTTGTTAATTTACCAATGTGTCCACCAGCTTCCATACCTTCTGCAATGACGGCATCCGCACCAATTTTTTCCATGCGTTTTGCCAAAGCAACACTTGGAACAACAGGAATAACTGTAATTCCTGCATCATGGAAACGAGTCATGTATTTACTTGGATTTCCTGCACCAGTTGTAACCACCTTAACCCCTTCTTCAATCACGAGATCAACGATGTCTTCTACAAAAGGTGACAAGAGCATGATGTTGACACCAAAAGGTTTATCTGTAAGTGATTTGATTTTATCGATATTAGCCTTTACGACCTCTTTAGGTGCATTTCCACCACCGATGATCCCCAAACCACCAGCTTTTGATACCGCACCAGCCAAGTCGCCATCAGCAACCCAGGCCATTCCTCCTTGAAAAATAGGATAATCAATATTCAATAATTCTGTAATACGTGTTTTCATAGTGCCTCCATCATTCCTTGCTTACGTAATAGTTCGATAAGTTTATCATTTGAATTTCAAACTATTACCTAAACAAGAGGGAGCGGGTCTCCCCTACTCCTTCTAGTAATATGCTAATTATTTTGTTTGCTCTTCAACGTAAGCAACCAAGTCACCAACTGTTTTCAAGTTATCTTCTGCTTCGATTTGGATATCAAAAGCATCTTCAATTTCAGAGATTACTTGGAACAAGTCCAATGAATCTGCATCCAAATCATCAAAAGTAGATTCAAGTGTTACTTCTGATGCGTCTTTTCCAAGTTCTTCAACGATAATTTCTTGTACTTTTTCAAATACTGCCATGATAGGACTCCTTTAAAATATAAAATTTTATAACTATGTGTTTACCACATGATTACCTAGATTGTAAGAATGAGTGTGCCCCATGTCAAACCTCCACCGAAGCCTGATAGGAGAATCGTCTGGCTACCATCTAAACGAATCATGCCATTCTCCACACACTCTGAGAGCAAAATCGGGATACTTGCTGCACTGGTATTCCCATACTCCATCATATTGGCAGGAAGCTTGTCTCGGTCTACACCGATTTTCTTAGCCATCTTATCCAAAATGCGGATATTTGCCTGATGAAGTAAGAGATAATCCAATTCCGATGCTGCTATTGGACCATTTTCAATGGTTTCTTTGATCGATCTAGCAACATCACGATTTGCAAAATCAAAAACTGCTCGTCCATCCATCTTCAGAAAAGCAGGAACTGCTTCTTGATCTGAGAAAGGCGAAGCCAAAACCGTTTGACCATAGGTCAAACACTCGCTCCGAGAACCATCCGTATAGAGACTTTCCACAAGGAAGTGACGTGTTTCGCTCGCTTCCAAGAGAACCCCACCAGCACCATCCCCAAAGAGAACAGCTGTCGAACGATCTGACCAATCAACTGCCTTGGATAAGGTTTCAGCCCCGATAACAATCCCTTTTTTGAACTGTCCAGAACTTAAAAACTTTTCTGCAGTTGAGAGAGCGAATATAAAGCCACTACAAGCTGCTGTCAGATCAAAGGCGAAAGCTCTATGCGCTCCGATATTCGCCTGAACTCGAGCTGCCGTAGAAGGCATCATCGAATCTGGAGTAATCGTCGCTACAATGATAAAATCAATCTTATCCGCTGTTAAGCTCCCTTTAGCCAACAAGCTCTTAGCTACTTCTGTCGCCAAGTCACTTGTAGACTCAGTTTTTGAGATATGTCTCTGTTTAATTCCTGTCCGACTTGAAATCCACTCATCGCTTGTATCCATGATTTGAGCCAAGTCATGATTAGTGACCACTTGCTCTGGAACATAATGAGCAACTTGGCTTATTTTAGCAAAGGCCATTATTTCAAATCCTCCAAAAATTGATAAAGGTTCGTCAAGCCTCTACCCATGACTTTCTTTTCCTCAGGACTCATGCCGTCAATAATTCTTTCAACCATGGCCTTGTGGAATCGTTTGTGAAGGCGGTGAACCAAACGACCTTTCTTTGTCAAATGCAGATAGACCACACGACGGTCTTGATCAGAACGAATACGCTCAATGTAACCCTTTCTTTCTAGATTATTCAAGCTCGTCGTAACTGTTCCCAAGGTCACCATCAGTTCTTTGGAAACCTTACTAGGCGTCGCCTCAGGGAACTTTCCAATCACATCGATCGTGTGCATTTCTTTGATGGAGATGTCTTTGAATCGACTACCTCGTAAGCTAACCTCCTCAATCACAAGGACGTTATTGAAAATAGATGTTAAATAATCATTTACTTGTTGGTAGTCCAAACTTTTTCCCTCCTCTTCAAAAAACTTTCACAATCAAAACATTTGATAGAAAAAGTATAACAAACTTCAAAGATTTGTGCAAGTATTTTTTTATTTTCCTGAAAATTTTGGTCTTCTTCTTTCAGAATGTGCTCGAACCCCTTCTTTAAAATCTTCAGTTAAAGATAACGATTCTTGTAGTTTCAATTCCAATTCGGCATAATCTTGCCAATCTTTAAATTGACTTTCCCAAACTAACTTTTTAATCGCTGCGTATGAGTTTGCTGAACCTCGTCTTAATTTTTTCAGAACTTGTTCTCTTGTTTTTTCTAATTTATCAGCTTCACAAACACGGTAAACCACGCCCCATTCTAGCGCTTTTTCCGCAGTTAAGGCTTCTCCTGTCATGGCAAGTTGTGCAGCTCGTGTTACCCCGATACTACGACTCAAGAGGTGAATCCCACCAGCGTCCGGTGCCAATCCAACTCCAACAAAAGCTTGGATGAATTTTGCCTTATCAGTCGCCAAGCAAAAATCAACTGCTACTGCCATATTTGCCGCGGCTCCAGCAACCGCTCCATCAACCTCCATCAAAACAGGTTTAGGAATTTGCTTGATTTTAAAAGAAATTGTATTGACTAATTCTGCAATCTTATTCAAAGAAGGGATATCATCTTCGTCCACTGCTCGTTTCATCTCAACCAAGTCTCCCCCAACTGAAAAGACCTTGCCATTCGCGTTTATCAAGATAAACCGAACAGCTTGATCCTGCTCTGCTAGGGTCAAAGCTTCTAAAATCTCCTCACACATTGGGATATGGAAACCATTTGCCACTTCGGGACGATTCAAAGTAATAATAGCAAGATCATCTACGATCTGATATAAGATATGATTCATAGCTTCTCCTTTTCTTTTGTGAGACAATGAAATTATTTTATTTTCAAAGTATACCTTTTTTTGGATAAAGAGGCAAGGAAAAACTAAAGGAAAGTGTCTCAGCTGATTATTTCCCCATCGTTTATGAATGTAAGTGAAAGTTGACCACTTATTTTTAAACTGTTGTCGCTTTTTAGAATAAATTAGCATTTACTTCTATTTAAAATAGTAAGATATTTTCTTCATTGAAAAAAGCCCCTCTTTCTGCTATAATCGTATAAAATACTTACTTGAGGAGTCCTTATGAAGGTTGTAAAATTTGGCGGAAGCTCGCTTGCCTCTGCTGGTCAGTTAGAAAAAGTTTTAAACATCGTTAAAAGTGATAAGGAACGCCGTTTTGTAGTCGTTTCCGCACCGGGTAAACGCAATGCTGAGGATACCAAGGTAACTGATGCCTTGATTAAATACTATCGTAACTATGTGGCTGGAAATGATATCAGCACTAGCCAAAATTGGATTATCGATCGCTATGCGGCTATGGTGAGCGAACTAGGCCTAAAACCAACTGTTTTAGAAAAAATTTCTAAAAGTATCCGTGCCTTAGCGACTCTTCCCATTGAAGAAAATGACTTTCTCTACGACACCTTCCTGGCAGCTGGAGAAAATAACAATGCCAAACTCATTGCAGCCTACTTTAACCAAAACGGCATTGACGCACGCTATGTTCATCCAAGAGAAGCTGGAATCATTGTCACAAGTGAACCAGGAAACGCACGTATCATCCCATCTAGTTATGACAAGATTGAAGGCTTGGCTGATAGCAATGAAGTCCTTGTTATCCCTGGTTTCTTTGGCGTAACTAAGGAAAATCAAATCTGTACCTTCTCACGTGGAGGTTCAGATATTACTGGTTCCATTATCGCAGCTGGAGTCAAGGCTGACCTCTATGAAAACTTTACGGACGTGGATGGGATTTTTGCCGCCCATCCTGGTATTATCCACCAACCACACTCCATTCCTGAGTTAACCTACCGTGAAATGCGTGAATTGGCTTACGCTGGATTTTCTGTCCTTCATGATGAAGCCCTTCTTCCTGCCTATCGTGGAAAAATCCCTCTTGTCATCAAAAATACCAACAATCCTGACCATCCAGGAACTCGTATCGTTCTAAAACACAGTAGCGATAAATTCCCAGTCGTTGGGATCGCTGGTGATTCTGGATTCGTCAGCATCAACATGTCTAAATACCTCATGAACCGCGAGGTTGGATTCGGTCGTAAGATTCTTCAAATCCTTGAAGATCTTAACATTGGTTGGGAACACATGCCAACAGGTATCGACGATCTTTCAATCATCCTTCGTTCCCGTGAATTGACTCCTATCAAGGAGGAAGAAATTCTGCGTCAGTTAGTTCAAAAAGCCGAAGTGGACCATGCTGAAATCGAACACGACCTTTCAATCATTATGATTGTCGGAGAAAAGATGAAGAGCCATATCGGGGTAACTGCTACTGCAACACGCGCTCTATCTGAAAACAAAATCAACATCCAGATGATGTCCCAAGGCTCAAGTGAAGTTTCTATCATGTTCGTTGTCAATAAAGAGCAAGAAAAGGCAGCTATCAAGGCTCTCTATCATGCCTTTTTCGATGAAAGTAAGGAAGATTAATCATGGCCCAATCACTCAATAAAGTCATTGACCTACAAACCACTGGAACATCCTATCCCTCCATTTCTGGAAAAGTCGGAAAATTTCTAGTCGGGGATCAAGCCTTAGAGTTTTATCCCGATGTCAATGTCGAACAATATATTCAAATTCCCTGGTCCAGTATTCAGCAAATTGGCGCTAACGTAAGTGGCCGCAAGATCAGTCGCCACTTTGAAGTCTTCACTGATCAAGGAAAATTCCTCTTTGCCTCAAAAGACTCTGGAGCTATTCTCAAAATCGCTCGGCAAAAACTTGGCAACGACAAGGTCGTGAAACTTCCGACTCTGCTCCAGACCATTGGTCAAAAATTTAAAAATCTATTTGCAAAAAAGTAGAAACTTTAGTATAATCATAGCAACGGATAAGTAAGTTATCTCCTTCTTTCAGAAAGTCTGCGGGTGCTGCGAGCAGATAGGAGGGGTAAGTGAAATTCTACCGTTAGTAACAATTACATACACAATCAAGTGCACACCTGTGAAGTTGGATGGAACCGTGGCCCTGCCACTCCAACGCTTTGTCAGGTGTGTTTTTTTCATAAAGGAGTTCTTATGTTAGATATTAAACGTATTCGTACAGACTTTGATGCTGTCGCAGAAAAATTGGCTACACGTGGTGTAGATGCTGCTGTCTTAAACGAGATGAAAGAAATCGATGCTAAACGTCGTGACATCTTGATCAAGGTTGAAAACCTCAAGGCAGAACGCAACACAGTTTCAGCTGAGATTGCCCAAGCCAAACGCAACAAGGAAAATGCCGATGACAAGATTGCTGCAATGCAAACCCTATCTGCTGAAGTCAAAGTCTTGGATGCTGAATTGGCGGACATTGATGCTAAATTGACAGAATTTACCACTACTCTTCCAAACATCCCTGCTGACAGTGTTCCTGTTGGGGCTGATGAAGATGACAATGTGGAAGTTCGCCGTTGGGGTACTCCACGTGAGTTTGACTTCGAACCAAAAGCTCACTGGGATCTTGGTGAAGATCTTGGTATCCTTGACTGGGAACGTGGAGCAAAAGTTACTGGTGCTCGCTTCCTCTTCTATAAAGGGCTTGGTGCTCGTTTGGAACGTGCTATCTACAACTTTATGTTGGATGAACATGGGAAAGAGGGCTATACTGAAGTCATCACACCATACATGGTTAACCATGATTCTATGTTTGGTACTGGTCAATATCCAAAATTCAAGGAAGATACTTTTGAGTTGAAAGACACTAATTATGTCCTTATTCCTACCGCCGAAGTGCCTTTGACAAACTACTATCGCGATGAAATCCTTGACGGAAAAGACCTACCAATCTACTTCACCGCTATGAGTCCGTCATTCCGTTCTGAGGCTGGTTCCGCTGGTCGTGATACTCGTGGTTTGATTCGTCTGCACCAATTCCACAAGGTTGAAATGGTCAAATTTGCCAAACCAGAAGAATCTTATGAAGAATTAGAAAAAATGACAGCCAACGCTGAAAACATCCTTCAAAAACTCAATCTTCCATACCGCGTTGTTGCACTCTCTACTGGAGACATGGGCTTCTCAGCTGCTAAAACTTACGACTTGGAAGTTTGGATTCCAGCCCAAAATACCTACCGTGAAATCTCAAGCTGTTCAAATACAGAAGATTTCCAAGCCCGTCGTGCTCAAATCCGTTACCGAGATGAAGCCGATGGCAAGGTAAAACTCCTTCACACTTTGAACGGTTCTGGACTTGCAGTTGGACGTACAGTGGCTGCAATTCTTGAAAACTACCAAAACGCAGATGGTTCTGTGACCATCCCAGAAGTTCTTCGTCCATATATGGGTGGAGCTGAAGTTATCAAACCATAAAAATAAGGTTTAGCTATTTCTAGCTAGACCTTTTTTCGTAACCAAATCAGATAAGCACCCAATACAAAGAATAAAATAGTTAGGCATAGAATAGTTTCAGCCAACACCAGATAATCCAGAAATGGAAGTTTCAAAATTCCCTGAGCCATCTTGAGCGAAGTAGCTGTGATAATGGTTGGGAAGGTGAGGGCTGAGAAGGCTGGTTGAAAGCCTTGTTTTAAAATATTAGGCAGACGAGTTAAAACAAAGAAAAAGAAGGATTGAGATGCCAAAATCATGACGATCAAGAGCCAAGTCGGTAGGCCTGCTCCTCCAACTCGAACTAGGGATGCCAGGAGTAGAGAAAAGGGAGCACAGTAGATTCCTTCCTGTCCAAGCAAGGCCAGTGGGAGTGGATCTTTCTTTAAATCGCTATAAATAAGCGGATAGAGATAAAAGGTCAAGACAAAACCAAAACTCAAGGTCGCATAGGCAATTTCAATGATTCCGACAAGAGGATAGGTCAAGGCTGCCACAGCTATCCCCACATAGAGCACCGTCCAGCTAGGAGTCGCATTGACCCTCCGACCCGGACAGGCAAATTTGATGGTAAAAGTAGCAATCAAAGCTAAATCCAAGAGAAATGAAAACCACCAGATCCCTTGTGCTAGCAAAGGAAGAGCAGGGAATACGCGAAAGACATAGGTAGATAAAATCATCCCAGCCATGGGAAAAGTGGCCATCCCAGACAAAAGAGGGGGCTTGGTCAATTCTTGCTTGGTTTCTTCCCAATTAAAAAGATGAAGAGTCAGAAAGAAAATCCACAAAATTAAACCAGTCAGACTCAATAAATGCGACAGAACAGGCAAAGTATCTGCAATCAAATTTCCTGCACCTGCTAAACCTAATAAACAGCCAGAGAATACCAAGGGGAGCTTTTTCATCCGAGCCTCCAATAATCATGTTATTATTAGTATAGCATAAAAGCGCTTAAATGAGGACTTAAAAAACGAAGTTGGATTATTTCAGACTTCATTTTTTTCTTTATGATTCGAACTAGGCATAGGGTTGCAATTCTGGGTTAATTGGTGTATCAGCCAGGTTATTAGCATAGTTGCAAAGGCTGGCTAGGCTGACACCGAGAACCACATCCAAGGCATTTTGGTGGGTATAGCCGGCTTCTAAAAATTCACTAAGCGCTTCATCCCCTACACGCCCTTTGGTATTGATGACTGCCAAGGTAAACTTGGCTAGAGTATCTAGCTTAGGATCTGACTCGATTGGGGTACGGTTGCGAAGAGCTTGCAGAAGGTCATCATTCATCTGGATTTGTTTGATTGAAAAAGCAGTATGCCCAGCCACGCAGAAGGCACAACCATTGGTTACGGCAGCTGTGATTTGCACAACTTCACGCTCTACTGGTGTCAGGCTGTTGCGGCGGTTAATGGCTCCGACAGTTCGGTAGGCTTCAAGGGCGGTAGGGGCATTCGCCAAGAGACCGATTAGATTGGGAATATAGCCATTGTTGTCTTTTTTTACTGTTTCAAGGACTTCTTTTACTTCTGCTGGAGCTGATTCTACTGTATGGATGGTAAATGTTGTCATGAGAAACCTCTTTTCATTTTATTGTCATTTAGTCTATCATAGAATTTCTTCTTTGGATAATATATATTTTCAATTGCCATGATAGAAAATGTTTATGAAAGAAAAAAATCACACTAAGAGTGTGATTGGATTAGTGTTTAAAATACTTTTTGGTTTCAGCAATAACGACTGGTGACAAGACCAAAAGGGCAATCAAGTTTGGTAGAGCCATCAATGCATTGACGATATCTGCAATAATCCAGACCATATCCAACTCGATAAAACCTCCCAACAAAACCATGAGTACAAAGACCACTCGATAGAGCCAGATAAAACGAACACCAAAGAGAAACTCGAAACAGCGCTCTCCATAGTAATTCCAGCCGAGAATTGTCGTAAAGGCAAAGAGAACAAGGAAAATAGTCAAAAGTGCGGGGCCAAAATGTGAAAAAACCGTTGAAAAGGCTGACTGAGTCAAAGCAACCCCATTTAAATCACCGCTCCAAACTCCAGTTACCAAGATTGTCAGACCTGTCAGAGTGCAGATAATCAACGTATCAATAAAGGTTCCTGTCATGGAAATCAAGCCTTGCTCGACAGGCTCATTAGTCTTAGCTGCAGCCGCTGCAATGGTAGCTGAACCAAGACCAGATTCGTTAGAAAAGACTCCTCGCGCCACACCATTTTGGATAGCCATCCGAATACTGGCACCTGCAAAACCACCTACCGCAGCAGCTGGACTAAAGGCTGAAGTAAAGATGAGTGCAAGTGTGGCTGGGATTTTCTCGATATTAAAGAGAATGACTGTAAGAGTTCCCAGAATATAGACAATAGCCATAAAAGGAACTACTGCTGTCGAAACTTTTGATATGGATTTGAGACCACCAAAGACGGCAATCCCTACAAAAATGGATAAAATCAGAGCCGTGATAGCTGGATCAACTTGGGCTGTATTTTGAATGGATTCTGTAATCGAATTGACTTGGGTAAAGGTACCAATTCCTAGAAGGGCTACCAATACACCCGCTAGGGCAAAGAAGATAGCAAGTGGACGCCACTTTTCTCCCATCCCCAAAAGGATGTAATGCATGGGTCCTCCAGCCACAGCTCCATTTGCATCCTTAGTACGGTATTTGATGGCCAGCAAGCCTTCGGCATATTTGGTCGCCATCCCAAAGAAGGCCGCCATCCACATCCAAAAGAGAGCGCCTGGTCCCCCAACCTTAATGGCTGTCGCGACCCCGATGATATTTCCCGTACCAACGGTGGCTGCAAGGGCTGTACATAGAGCAGCAAAGCTCGACACATCACCATGCCCCTTATCCTTGGTAAAGATCAACTGAAAGGCCTTTGGGAGACGAGCTACCTGCAAAATGCCTAGTCGGATGGTCAAATAGATACCCGTTCCGACCAATAAGATCAAGAGGGGAGGCCCCCAAACGAAAGCATCAAGCGCTTTAAGCAATTCTAACATATCCTTCTCCTATCTTTCAACCCCAAAAGAAAGAGCACATGCAAGATACATGTACTCTGGAATGCTTAGATAAATGCCTAAAAGCGGTCTATCCTAGCTCTGTCCTTTTACCTGAGAGTTTGAGCAGTTGCCTGCCTTGCCCCTTCGGTGCCTTTACGGTCTCTCCAGAGTTCCGTCCATTTACAGTCATGGGAAATCAAATATTTCTCCACTTCTATTAAACTTCATTCGGTGTTGGTATTTAATTTTTTATTATTTTACAAGAAAAGTTAGCCTTTGTCAATATATTCTATGAAAATTTTTGACTTTTCATTTCTTTTTTCAGAAATGTTGGATTCTTCTCTCTATCCTTTAAAGGTTACAATGGTGGCACCACTGCCTCCAGCATTTTGTGGAGCATAGCCGAAAGTCTTAACATGCTTATTTCTTTGTAGGTATTTGGTAACGCCCTCACGGATGACTCCCGTTCCGATACCATGGATGATGTCGACTTGCGCCATGTTATTGAGCAGGGCTTGGTCGATAAAGGCATCTAGCTCATTCATGGCCTCTTCGTACCGTTTGCCTCGGAGATCCAGTCTCGCTTGCGGACCACGACCAGAAGCACGTTTGACGACATTGACCTGTTTTTTCTTGACTGGGGCTTCTTGCTGAGCCTGAATAAGATCAAATTCTTTCTCTTCCAAGGTCATCTTAATCAAACCAACTTGGGCTTCCCAACGGCCGTCCTTAAGTTGATTGGTCAAGGTTCCACGTTGCCCATAACTGAGAACCACGATATCATCTCCAGCCTTTGGAGCTCGTTTTTTCTTGGCTTTTTGAAGGACCTTGTTTTTAGACAAGTCGACTTTTTCAGGAGCCAGTTTTTTCAGCTCAGCCTTGGCTTCAATGATTTCGTGAGGTTTGAGTTGAGACTTACTGTGAAGATTCTTGAGAATCTGGTCACTCTCACTTAGCGCTAGTTCCACAATTTCAGCAGCCTGTTCACGCGCCTTGTTGAGCTCAGTTTCCTTTTCACGATTAAGCTCATTGTAAAGTTTTTTGAGTGCTCGGTTCATCTTGAGGTTTTCTTGCTCCACCTCACGGATATTGTCCAAGCGCTTACGGCTTTCAAGCGTTTGCTCTTCCAATTGTTCGATGATACGATTGACATCATTATCTTGGTTGACCTGCTGGCTGGCATCTCCAACAATGACATCTGACAAGCCCAGGCGTTTGGCAATTTCAAAGGCATTGCTTCGGCCAGGAACACCCTGCATAAAGCGATAGGTCGGACGCAGGCTAGCTGTATCAAACTCCATGCTGGCATTTTGCACAAAGGCTGTCTCAATACCATAAGCCTTGAGTTCTGGATAGTGGGTCGTCGCCATAGTCTTGACCTGACGTAGACGAAGATCCTCCAAAATAGCCATGGCAAGGGCTGCACCTTCCTGCGGATCAGTACCTGCACCAAGCTCATCTAGCAATAAGAGTGAGTGTTGGTTGACCTTGCCAAGAATATCTACGATATTGGTCATGTGACTGGAGAAGGTAGACAAGCTTTGCTCGATAGACTGCTCATCCCCAATATCTGCGAAAATTTCTTCGAAAATACCGACACGGCTCCCCTTATCAGCTAAAATAGGCAAGCCTGACTGGGCCATGAGTTGCGTCAAGCCCAAGGTTTTAAGCATGATGGTCTTCCCACCCGTATTGGGCCCTGTAATGACAATGGCCGTTAATTCCTTACCGAAGTGTACATCGTTTGCCACTGCATTTTTGACCAAAGGATGGCGAACATGGAGGAGTTGAATCTCTTGATTCTCTGAAAACTGAGGAACAACCGCTTGCATTTCTTGAATAAAACGCACCTTGGCACGAATCAAGTCTAGATGGCCGATAATCCAAGCGTCATTAGCAATCTCAGCAGCATGAGGACGAACCCGTTCTGAGAGCTCCTGCAGGATGCGAATCATCTCATAGCGTTCGTCAGCTCGTAGACTAGCGATTTCTTCGCTCAGCTTCACGACCTCACGCGGCTCGATGTAGACCGTGTTTCCACTGGCAGAGATGTCATGAACAACACCTGCAATCTTATTGCGATAGGTGTTCTTGACTGGTAAGACTTGACGGCCATTTCTGCTAGCAATTATCCCTTCGGTCAACATCTGCGCTTTTTGCTTAAGCAAGTCTTGCAAGACATCTCGGACCTGACTCTCGCTATCATGAATTTTTCGACGGATGCGTGCCAGTTCTTCGCTGGCAAAATTCTCGATAAATCCTGCGTCATTTAGGGCTTGAAGATTCCCCTGCAAGTGTGGAAAATCATGCAGTTTTTCAAACCATCTCGCCAACTGCTCCAAGCGTACATTTTCAAGATTGGCATAAAAACCTTGCAACTCTCTGCTAGCTAGCAAGACTCGTTTGAGGAGCAAGAACTCCTCGATATTGAGGTCCGCCCCCATCTCCAGACGCTTGCAGACAGCTGAGATCTCACGTGTCCCTAGGATGGTAAAGTGAGGCTGCTCCACAAAAAGGGCTTGCATTTCCTCCATCTCTGTAAAGGCTTGTTTGATCTTATCCACCTTAGCAGTTGGAGCCAAGCCTTTTAGCTCCTCTAAGCCTTGTTCAGTCAGGAGATGGGGTTCAAACAAGGCTTTGATTTTATTAAATTCTAAGGTTTCTAGTATTTTTGTATTCATATTTTTTCCTTGTATGCTGGTTTACAAGATTATAGCAACTAGAGGTTTTGACCTAGTCCTCCAATCTGTAAACAAAGGGCTAGGAAAAATCCCGCCCTTTTTATCCGATTAAATTTGTCACCCAGAGTTGTTTGATAAAGTTTGTCGTAAAAGGGACACTTTGGATGATGTTTTTGGCTACTATACTTTTTTCGAGTGAATTTTGAATGACTGCCAGAGGCACTGTTGCGAGAATGGTCAGAGCCATTTGCAAGACAAATAAGGTTACCAATAGCGACAATAGGCCAGCTCCCATACGAAACCATTTGACATCAAGCTTTTTAGTTGGAATCAAGTGTAGGAACAAACCGATAAAACGTCCGATAGTGTAACAAATTCCGAAAACTAGAAGGTAGGCAAGACCCGCATAAAAGACCTTGTCTAGGTGAAACAGCTGGTCTGAAGGGAAGAAAAAGGTGCCCTGTCCTTCCTGAGGATTGGCATAAGGGACAAGCAAGTGGAAGTGTTCCCCCAGTGATTTATAAAACTGTCCCGCAACAAAGGCTGAAATTACTGCAACGATGAAATAATAAACTTGCAGCACCAAACCTCTACGGTAGCCGATGTAAAAACCCCAAGCCAGAACCAATAAGAGTAGGATTGAAATCATAGGGAATCCTCAATCTTGCTCTGTTCTTGTTTGACAGCAATCAACTTGTGGCGGAGTTCTAACAACTCTTGCTCCTTGTCATCAAATTCAATTTCACGATTGAGTTGTGTAGACAGACAGTTGACCGCCAAAAGAAGCGCAATGGTTTCATCATCCGCCCCAGGCATTTGTTCTTTAATTGCTTGGTATTTTTCAGTCGCAACCTTGGCAATTTCCTCCATAAAGAGGTTGTCATGCTCGGTTGTCAAGGTTAATGTCTTTTTCCCGAATGTAAACTTATATCGATTTAGATTTGCCATAAAATTCACCTCACGATATTATACCAAATTTCGCTAACTTTGTCAGTTTTGACCAATTCTCCTGCTTTTGTGGTACAATAGAGACTATGGCAAGTATCACACTCACACCAAGTGAACAGGAAATTCAGAGCTTTTTAAGTCAGTATCAGAAGGCTCTCAGTCCTAGTAAAAATCCCTATATCCGCTATTTTTTGCGACTGCCTCAGGCAACAGTTTCCGTCTATACCTCAGGAAAAGTTCTCCTCCAGGGCGAAATGGCGGAGCAATACGCTAGTTTCTTTGGTTATCAAGTTCAACAAGAAAACAGTGGACAAGATTTTCCTATGATTGGGACTGATGAGGTGGGAAATGGTTCCTACTTTGGCGGACTAGCTGTCGTGGCTTCCTTCGTGACACCTGACCAGCATGACTTCCTACGAAAACTCGGCGTGGGAGATTCCAAGACTCTGACCGACCAAAAGATTCGTCAGATTGCCCCTATCCTCAAGGAAAAGATTCCACATCAAGCGCTCCTCCTTTCGCCAAGCAAGTATAATGAAGTTATCGGAGAACGCTACAATGCTGTTTCTGTAAAGGTTGCCCTTCACAATCAGGCTATCTTTCTCCTGCTTCAAAAAGGGGTCCAGCCAGAGAAAATCGTGATTGATGCTTTTACAAGCCCTAAAAACTATGACAAGTACTTGGCGCAAGAAGCCAACCGTTTCCCAAACAAGGTTAGTTTGGAAGAAAAAGCCGAGAGCAAATACCTGGCTGTTGCGGTTAGCTCCATCATCGCGCGTGATCTCTTTCTGGAAAATCTAGAAAATCTGGGACGAGAACTGGGCTATCAACTGCCAAGTGGCGCTGGAACTGCATCAGATAAGGTTGCTAGTAAAATCCTTCAGGCCTATGGCATGAAAGGACTTCATTTCTGTGCCAAACTTCACTTTAAAAACACTGAAAAAGCCAAAGCACTTCTAGAAAGGTAAATTATGAATTCGTTTAAAACATTTCTAAAAGAATGGGGAGTTTTCTTCCTGATTATCGCACTGGTAGGTCTTAGTCGTATCTTTCTTTGGAGCAATGTCCGTGTAGAAGGACACTCTATGGACCCTACCCTAGCCGACGGAGAAGTTCTCTTCGTTGTTAAACACCTCCCAATTGACCGCTTCGACATTGTGGTTGCGCATGAGGAAGAAGGAAATAAAGACATTGTCAAAAGGGTCATCGGTATGCCCGGAGATACCATCCGCTACGAAAATGACAAACTCTTTATCAACGATAAAGAAACGGATGAACCCTACCTAGCTGAATACCTCAACTTGTTCAAAACAGAAAAGTTGCAGAACACCTATACTGGAAAAGGATTTGAAGGCAATAAGGGAGTCTACTTTAGAGAACTTGCTCAAAAAGCACAAGCCTTTACGGTCGATATCAATTCCAACACCAGCTTCAGCTTTACTGTCCCTCAAGGCGAGTACCTTCTCCTTGGTGACGATCGTCTAGTCTCTAGCGACAGCCGCCATGTCGGCACCTTCAAGGCCAGCGATATCAAAGGCGAAGCAAAATTCCGTTTCTGGCCACTTAATCGTATCGGAACTTTTTAAGATAAGGAAGAGGCCGAGAATGCTAAGTCTCAGTCTCTTTTTCTATTGTGAGAAAAAACCTTTTAATCATCTTGCTTTTTCAAAGTTGCTAAGAGACCAGTTCTCACGAACTCAAACAAAGGAAACCTATGGAAGTTTATTTTTCAGGCACCATTGAACGCATTATTTTTGAGAATGTCAGTAATTTTTATCGCATCCTCCTCCTAGATATCGAAGATACCAATGCGAAGGACTTTGACGATTTTGAAATCATCGTTACAGGAACCATGGCAGACGTGATTGAGGGTGAAGACTACACTTTTTGGGGACAAATCGTTCAGCACTCCAAGTATGGTGAACAGCTACAGATCAGTCGTTATGAGCGAGCAAAACCCACTAGTAAAGGCTTGGTCAAGTATTTCTCCAGCAGCCATTTTAAGGGTATTGGACTCAAAACTGCCCAGAAAATTGTTGATACCTATGGCGAAAATACCATTGACGAAATCCTGGAACATCCTGAAAAGCTGGAAAGTATTGCAGGACTCTCTGCCAAAAACCGTGAAGCTTTTGTTTCCACCCTCCGTCTCAACTACGGAACAGAGATGGTCTTGGCAAAACTGGCCAACTACGGCATTCCCAATAAATTAGCTTTTCAGATTCAAGACTTTTACAAGGAAGAAACGCTGGATATTGTCGAAAACTATCCCTACCAACTGGTCGAAGATATCAAGGGTTTGGGTTTTACCATTGCTGACCAATTGGCTGCCGAACTAGGCATCGAAAGCCAAGCTCCTGAGCGTTTCCGTGCTGGCCTAGTCCATAGTCTCTTTCAAGGCTGTATGGATACGGGGGATACCTATATGGAAGCCCGAGATTTACTGGAACAGGCTCTGACTCTCCTCGAGTCTTCCCGTCCCGTGGAACTCGACCCCAGCAAAGTTGCTCAAGAATTATCTCATCTGATTGAAGAAGACAAGGTTCAGCAGATTGACACCAAAATCTTTGATAATAGCCTCTTTTTCGCTGAGGAAGGCATTCGCAGTCACTTGGTTCGTATCCTTGAAAAAGGAAAGAAACAAAGTCAAGATTTAGAAACCATTCAAAAGCATATCGCTACCGTCGAGAAAGAACTGGGCATCCAATACGATAGCATCCAAAAACAGGCTATCTGCGATGCTATTCAGAACAAGGTCTTTATCTTGACAGGTGGGCCTGGTACTGGTAAGACGACTGTTATCAATGGGATTATCGCTGTCTATGCCCTGTTGGAAGGACTCGATCTCAAGAAAAAGAGTAACCTACCTATTCTTCTAGCTGCCCCAACTGGTCGAGCAGCTCGGCGCATGAATGAACTGACAGGTTTACCTAGCGCTACCATCCACCGCCATTTGGGAATGACGGGTGATGATGATACCAGCCATCTAGAAGACTACCTGGATGCTGATTTTATCATTGTAGATGAGTTTTCCATGGTGGATACTTGGCTAGCTAACCAGCTTTTCTCCAACATTTCTTCTAACAGTAAAATTCTCATTGTGGGCGATAGCGACCAGCTACCTTCTGTTAGTCCTGGACAAGTCCTGGCTGATTTGCTCCAGATACCCCTAATTCCGCAGACTCGCTTGGAACGGATTTATCGTCAGAGCGAAGAATCAACTATCGTCACCTTGGCTAGCCAGATTCGACAAGGCATCTTGCCAGCTGACTTTAGCCAGAAAAAGGCGGATCGCTCTTATTTTGAAATTGCTAGTGGCCATATCCCCGCTACGATTGAGAAAATTCTTGGCGCTGCCCTCAGAAGTGATATCCCGGCTCGCGATATTCAGGTGCTGGCGCCTATGTATCGAGGAACTGCTGGTATTGACGCCATCAACCAACTCATGCAAGACCTGCTCAATCCTCACCAAAAAGGACAAGTGAGTTTTGAAGCCACTCAGTGTCACTATCGAACAGGGGACAAGGTCATTCACCTAGTCAACGACGCCGAAGTCAATGTCTTTAACGGAGACCTAGGCTATATCACAGATTTGATTCCTGGAAAATATACTGAGTCCAAACAAGACGAGATTGTCATTGATTTTGATGGCAATGAGGTTATCTATCCACGCAACGAATGGTACAAGATTCGTCTGGCTTATGCCATGAGTATTCATAAGTCGCAGGGAAGTGAGTTTCCCGTTGTCATCCTACCCATCACTAGTTCCAGCAAGCGCATGCTGGAACGCAATCTCATCTACACAGCTATCACACGGGCCAAGAGCAAGCTCATCCTTCTTGGTGAATTACAGGCCTTTGACTACGCAGTTAAACATATCGGAACTGCCCGCAAGACCTATCTGATTGAACGCTTCGAGGATCTAGTGGAGAATGTTGAAGAAAATAAACAACCTATCTCTGAAACTACCACATCAAGCACCTCTGAACAATCCTACATCCTTACCGAGGAAAACTGGTCTAGAATCCCAGCCATGATCGGGATTACAGATGCAGACCTCAAAGAGTTTTTTGAAAAATAGACCATCAGAAAGCCCACCTAGTCAGGTGGGCCTTTTGTTTATTAAGATTATTTTACTGTTGCAGTGCTTGTGATCAATTCAACAGCTTTTTTGATAGTGATATCGTGTTTCAACATGTCAGCTGAAAGCAAGTTTTGTACTTGTGCAACTTCCATGTTATAATCTGCAGCCAATTGCTCGATTTCTTTTTGGATTTCATCTTCTGAAGCGTCAAATCCTTCAGCTTTGGCAACTGCTTCGATAACAAGGTTAGTCTTCGTACGTGACTCAGCTTCTGCTTCGTATTGTTTGTGAAGGTCTTCTTGAGTAGTTCCAGTGATTTGGAAGTACATGTCAGGGTTGATCCCTTGACGTTGCAAGTTTCCAAGGAATTCATTTACTGAACGATGAACTTCTTCGTGGATCATTTCTTCTGGAAGTTCTACGATTTCAGCGTTTTCTACCGCTTTATCGATTGCTGCACCTTCAACGGCATCTTTGTATGCTTCTTCTTTCGTAGCAGTCAATTCTTTGCGGTATTTTTCTTTCAATTCAGCAAGTGTTTCCACTTCTTCGTCGATGTCTTTTGCAAGTTCATCATCAAGAGCTGGTACTTCTTTAGCTTTTACTTCGTGAATAGTTGTCACAAATTTAGCTTCTTTACCTGCAAGATCTTCTGCTTGGTAGTCTTCTGGGAATGTTACGATAACATCAACAGTTTCACCAGCTGAGTGTCCAACCAATTGGTCTTCGAAACCAGGGATGAATTGACCTGATCCAAGTCCAAGTGAGAAGTTTTCACCTTTTCCACCATCAAATTCAACACCGTCGATAGAACCTACGAAGTCAATAACAACAGTGTCGCCATTTTCAGCAGCGCCTTCTTTGATAACCAATTCAGCCAAGTTGTTGCGTTCGCGTTCGATACGTTCTTCAACGTCAGCGTCTGTTACTTCTTTTTCTACATCTACTGATACTTCAAGGTTTTTGTAGTCACCCAATTTAACTTCAGGTTTTGTCACGACTTCAGCTGTGATAACCCAGTCTTGACCTTTTTCCATTGAAGTTACGTCAATTTTTGGTTGTGCAACGACTTCAAGACCTGCTTCTTTTACTGCAGCTTCATAAGCGTTTGGCAAAAGTGCGTTCATTGCATCTTGATAAAGAGCTTCTTCACCAAATTTTTGGTCGAAGATAGGGCGTGGAAGGTGACCTTTACGGAAACCAGGAACGTTAAGAGTTTTCTTTACTGAGTTAAATACACGGTCCAATTCTGGTTTGATTTGGTCTTGAGAGATAGTGAAAGTCAAGACACCACGGTTTGTTTCTTTGTTTTCAAATGATACAGACATTCTGTCATTTCTCCTTAAAATTTTTAATACAGTCCATTATACCATATAATAGCGACTTTTTTCAAGTAATGAATGCGCTTTTCAATAGTGCTAGAGGTACTTACTCGCTTCCTTGATACTAAGTTCAGCCATTCTTTCCTTGTTTTTTTCGATGAAGCGTGCTACCCATTCGGGATTGGTTTTAGAGTAGTCTCTTAGGGCCCAACCGATGGCTTTGTTGATAAAAAATTCTGTCTGGTCCAGATTATTTAGTAGGATCTTTTCCATCAGTTGGACATTCGTTTTCTCTTTTCTTAACAACTGGTGGTCAATAGCGACTCGTCTCAGCCAGATATTGTCTAATAGGCTCCATTTTAAAAGCACTTCTTCAAGTTCCGGATGGTTAGCCACCAAACTTCCTACTACTCGGTCTAGAATATCTACCGTATCCCACCAGGACTTAGTCACGACCAGACGCTCAAGCTTAGGTAAATCGCTCTCCGTCAAATAAGATTGCATAGCTTTCAAATAGTTGGCAGCCACATATTGGTATTCTCTAGGCTCCTTTTCCCAGCAAGTGTCTACAAAATTCCAATCGATGATCTTTGTTTTTTTCGCACTTGGAAAGTATTTTTTATAAAGGGCATTTCTTTCAGGAGCTGCAATGCCTAGAAAGGGAAATTGATGGCGCATATAGGCTTCCATGGGGCCTGCTTTATGCGGATCTTTTGCCGCTTCTAGCTCCTCAAGTAAATCTGCAAGACTCATCTAAAAGTCCTCCTGCCCAACCAAGTGGTGCTGAAAGGCATAGACCGCCGCCTGGGTGCGATCGCTGACCTCAAGCTTGGCAAGGATGTTGGACACATGGGTCTTGACCGTCTTGAGAGAGATGAAGAGTTCATCTGCAATGCGTTGATTTTCGTAGCCCTTAGCGATGAGTTGAAGTACGTCTCGCTCACGCGCGGTCAAGTCCTCATGAAGCTCGATATGATTGCGGTGGTATTCGACCTTCTTACTGACCTCTTGTTCAATGGCCAACTCGCCAGCAGCCACCTTACGAACGGCATGGAGTAGCTCGTCTGCACTAGAAGTCTTTAGCATATAGCCTTTGGCACCGGCATTTAAGACAGGCATGATTTTTTCATTATCCAAGTATGAAGTCACGATCAAGATCTTGGCTTCAGGCCATTCTTTGAGAATAGCCAAGGTTGCATCAATCCCATTCATCTCAGGCATGACGATATCCATGACAATGACATCTGGACGGAGTTCCAAGGCTAACTCAATACCTTGAGACCCATTGGCCGCCTCGCCCACAACTTCTACATCGTCTTGGAGGTCAAAGTAGCTTTTCAAGCCCAATCGGACCATTTCATGGTCATCTACCAGTAAAATTTTCATCTCTACTCCTTTATAATTCCTTATCTAGCAAGGGAATACGGATATCAACCGCCAGTCCTTGCTTAGGTGCTGTCAAGAGTTGAACCGTTCCTGCCATATCCTCAACCCGCTCCTTGATATTTCGCAGTCCATAACTCAAGTCGTCTAAACTCCCTAACTGGAAGCCAATCCCATTGTCCACCACCTTCAGCTGCAATTCAACATCTGTCTGATAGAGGTAGACATCTAAGCAAGATGCCTGAGCATGGCGGAGGGTATTGCTGATCAATTCCTGCAAAATGCGGAAGATATGTTCTTCGATTTTCTTAGGCAATTTAGACACATTTTGCTTGAGACTGACATTGAGATCGCTCTTATCCTCTAGCTCTTTTAAGAGGATTTGAATCCCCTCAACTAGACTCTTCTCTTCCAACTCCACTGGGCGCAAATGCAAGAGCAAGACCCGCAGATCTTTCTGGGCTGTTTCAAGGATGTCTGCGACACTTTGCAACTGGGTCTGCATCTTTTCTCTATCCAGCTTCAAAGCCTGCTGACTGACACCTGATAAAATCATATGGGCTGCAAACAACTCCTGACTAACTGTATCATGTAAGTCACGTGCTATCCGCTTCCGTTCTTTCTCGATGATTGCTTCTTCCTTGACCAGGCTTTGATTTTCAGCCTTTTGAACAGCCTCTGTCAAGAGGTTAAGCTTGCCAGACAAGGACTTAAAACTGGCGTCCAAGTCTGGATCTGTAAAGGCAACCACCTCTTTTCCTGCTAGCAGTCGCTTGAGATTGACTTGCATTTTTCTGCGAGAGACTTCTTCTATCACGCGCCAAAAGAGGACAAAAAAGAAGGTCATGGAAAGGCTAAAGACCAAGATCAAGAAGATGAGTTTCTCTGTTTTCTCGATATCCTGTAGCAAATAGGACCAGTCTAGCTCAAAAATATCAAGTAAACTATTAGTCAAAAAAAGGATAAAGAGGAAAGAAGTCAGCCCGATTAATAGGTACGATTGCTTTTTCATCCTCTGATTACCTCCACATCGCCAACCATACTGGTTAGGAAAATTTTGACGCTCTTGTTACTCCTGAGATAGTCCCTGGTTTCCTGATGATAATGTTCATTACGAAGAGCTCGCTTGGGTTGATGGAGGAAAGTTAAATCTCCATAGAGGCAGTTGACACTGAGACTGATTTCCACATCTACGGGCACGATAATCCTAGTCGTTCCGACCATTTTTCTAAGGATAATGACATTGTCATGATTGGTTAGGATAACTCTTTCCAAATGAATGGTGTCCTTGCCCATGAGGCGAAAGAGGTTGATATCATCAAATTGGCAGGTCTGGTGACTAGAGAAATGGTGGAGATTGCCAAACCAAGGATTGCGTTCATTTTTTACCGTCACCACCTCTTCAAAAACCAAGTCCGTATCCCCTCTTTCTTGATTCATCATCGGATAGAGAAGAAAGAGACTATAGATAACTGCCACAAAGATAGCTAAAATCACAAAGGGATTGAGCATGACGATGAAAAAGAAAAGAATAGTCGCTACAAGGAGGAAGACATTATTGCCCTCCTTACCTGTATAATAGCGCAGCAAGAGCAAAAAGAGGAACAGAATCAGCAGAAAACGCGAAAAATGCTCTGATACCATCAAAATCAGAGCTCCCGTCAATAGACAGGCTTCGATAAATAAAAAGATTTGAAATTTTTTCATAGCTGCATCCTCTCCCCTCTATTTTATCACAATTCAAAAAAGTCACCTCGGTCTGAGGATGGAAAAAGGAGATAGGGCAGAAATTGCTTCTACAAGCTAGGTTTCACCAACTCACTACAGTTGACAAAGAGATACAAAAAAAGGGCGAGATTTTTGTCCCGACCTCTCTACATCTGATCTTTTGCTTCTTTTAGTTTACCGTAAAGAATATAGTCTACGTCTTGCAGATCCGCTATAGTAGCACAGTTAAGGGCACACATGATCAAACGCAGATCTTCTTTCCAGCTTTGGATGATGTTAATCACTTCTTCAACGGAGTAAGTTTCAATCAACTCTAGAACGGTACGTGACAGTCCCACGGCCTTGGCTCCAAAAACTAGGCACTTAATCATATCAAGCGGGTTCCGAACACCTCCACTGACCAAGAGTTCAACCTTGTCTTTCCAGCCTTGGGCATTGAGAAGGGCTTGCATGGTGGATTGTCCCCATTGATTGAGGTAGTCACGCTGACCACTGCGACGGTTTTCGATATAGGCAAAGCTAGTGCCACCACGACCTGACAGGTCAAAGGTTCGAACGCCCAGTTCATAGGCTCTCTCGATGGTCTTGGCATCCATCCCAAATCCCACTTCCTTTAGGACAATAGGAACGGGGATTTGCTTACTATAGTCTGCCAGATGCGATTGCCAGCTTCGAAACTTTCTTTCTCCCTCGGGCATGAGTAATTCCTGCATGACATTAACATGCACTTGAAGGAGGAGAGGATTCATCTCTTCTACAGTCTGAAGTCCTAACTCAACAGGCTTGTCCAAGCCAATATTGGTTCCAAGGAGGAGATTTGGATGGCTAGATTTGACAGAAAAAGAATTATCTGTAGGATTTTTTAGGGCTGCGCTATAAGAACCTGTCACAAATAAAATCCCACAGGCTTCTGCCACCTGAGCCAGCTTTTGATTGATTTCTCTCCCCTTGTTGCTCCCACCCGTCATGGCATTGATATAAAAAGGAAAGTCCCATTGTCGACCTGCAAATTCTGTAGACAAATCAATTTCATCCAGATCATAAAGAGGCAGGGAAGAATGAATCAATTCCACCTCATCAAAGCTATTATAAGAACTTTTCTGCTCAAGAGCATAGCAGATGTGCTCGTCCTTACGATTTGTCGTCATGTCCTATCCTTTCTTGGTATAAGAGCTCAATCCCCAGATCGGCCCAACGATTTTTTAAGGTTTCAGTTGATTGCTCATCAAAACTCAAGGCAATGCCACAGTCACCACCACCAGCCCCGCTACTCTTGGCAACAGCCTGCAAATCTTGACTGGCTTCTTTCAGCTGTCTCAGCGAAGGCGTGTAAATATCTGCGCTCAAGCCTTCTAAAAGCTGACTGGCTGTTTCCATCTGCTTGATGATTTCTTCTGCTTTTCCTTGTTCTAAAGCTTCTACCAAAGCAGACACCGTCGCTTTTGAGGAAGTTAAAAAATTCTGATTGATGTTTTGCTTGATTTGCTGAACCATTTGACTCGATACGGCCACTTCCTTGGTCCATCCCACTAGGAAATCACATTCTAGACCTGGTTTTACTTGTGAGATAGAAAAACCCCAATCGCGCTCCAAAACTGTCGCCAAGTTTTCTTCTTCCAACCACGTAGCTATCTTCTTTCGATCAAACGACTGGTAGAGAACCAAATTCTCTGCCACAATACAGGCAAGGTCTCCCATGGAGCCATTATCGCCTCTCTTGAGCAAGACCGCGCTAGCCAGCTTGAACAAGAGTTCATGATCAACCGTAATATCATATAGAGCCAGCAGGGCCTTGATCACCAGGACAACGACACTACCACTAGAGCCTAGACCAAACTTTTTCCCTTCTCGTTCCATTTTTCCACGGATTTCCAAGGAAAAAGGTCGTAAGGTCTTGCTATGGTAAGTGAGAAAATCTTCCACTAGAGAAATCGTTTCTTGAATCAAGCTGTAGTCAGGATTTGGCGTCAAGTCCACTGCGAAATCAAACAGATCTGAATAGATACGGTAGCTATCAGAAAAGGCAATCTCCCCCCTCATATAGATAGGTATCGCCTTTATCAAGGCTAACTGTCCTGGCTCTAAAATAGCATACTCACCCGCCCAATAGAGTTTTCCGCAAGTTTTAACAGCAATCATCTTGACTCAAATCCTTTGTTTTTGACACAATCAAGCGAAAATGTTGACCGAAGATTTCTGATAAATGCTCCAAGTCTTTCTCCTGACAGAGGACCTTGACATTGGGACCAGCATCCATGGTAAAGTAGCAGGCCTCTCCTTGCCCACGAAGCTGGCGGACAAAGTCCATCGCCTCATAGGACGCATCCGTCAGATATGAAAAGGCTGGCGATGCTGTTTTGGTCGTAGCGTGCATAGCAAGGGCATTTTTCTCCGTTAATTCACCAACCTTGGCAAAGTCATTTTCCTTGAGATAGACCAGCATATCCTGATAATCCTGCTCAGACTGACGCACCCAGTCATCAAAGGTCGTCGAGGTTTCCACACAGAGTTTCATCCCATCACGGCTAGAAATTGGTTTTTTCTTATCCTCTAGCACCAACATGATCATAGCTAGTTTCAAGTCTGTCTCTACAGGGTAAATCTCCCCACTATCCTTATCCCAAGCACCTAGTGGTCCATAAAAACTGCGAGAGGAAGAACCTGAAGCGAACTTAGCCTCCTGCGCCAACTGACTCCGATTCAAACCAAGCTTGAAATAAGCATTACAAGCCTTGACCAAGGCGGACAAACCACTAGAACTAGAGGACAAGCCCGCCGCAGTCGGCATATTGTTTTGGGTATCAATACGGACAAAGCCCTCACCTTCTGGGCGGTAGCGGTCAATAATCTTACTCATCTTAGTATGTTCAGCATCATTTTGTAACTGACCATTGATATAAAATGCATCAGCCGTCGCATCCTTCGGTAGAGGCGACAAGGTCGTCTCTGTGTACATGTTTTCCAACGTCAGAGAGATGCTGCTAGTAGCAGGAACCATCTCTTTTTCTTTTTTCTTTCCCCAATATTTGATAATGGCAATATTTGCGTAGGAACGTACTGTTACAGGCTCTCGATCCATGTCTGAACAGCTCCTTTCTCTTCTAATCGTTTTGCTAGTTCTTGAGCGTGTGTCAAATTGGTTGCCAAGGCGATAATACAGCCTCCTAGTCCACCACCACTCATCTTGGCACCCAGAGCACCCTGGCTCAGAGCCGTTTCAACGAGGGAGTCTGCCTCAGGGCTACTAACACCAATTTCTTTTAAATGTAAATGCGCTTGACTAAGGATTTGTCCCAGTCCCTCAGCATCTTTTCGTCTAATCGCATCCTCTGCCTGCTGGGTCAATTCTCCCAGGGCATGCAAAAATGGCAGGGCATCCTTGCCCTTGCTTTGAACCACTTGGATGGCTTCACGAGTGTGACCATACACGCCCGTATCAGCAATCACCATATAGGCAGATAGGTTCATCTCAAGTTCTGTAAATCCAACGTTTTTAATAAAGCGAATGGGTTGGTCACTGAGACAGGTCTTAGCATCCAAACCACTAGGATTCATATGGGCAATCATCTCAGCCCGATTGACCAAGATTTCTAGTACATCATGAGGCAGGTCGGCTTGATAGTAGTCAAAAACTGCTCGAATGGCTGCTATACTGATAGCAGCTGACGAACCCATTCCCCGTTTTTCAGGGATAGCCGAGTCAATCACACATCGAATGCAGGCTTCTTTGATATCCAAATACTCCAGCGAGGCATACACTGCCATGGACAAGGTATCCTCCTCATAAAGGCGCCACGGACTTTCAGCAGGGACCACCTTGCAGGTCACTTCCACTTCTAAGAGAGGCAGAGAAATGGCAGGATAGCCGTATACGACAGCGTGCTCTCCTATTAAAATAATCTTACTATGTGCCTGACCGACACCAACTTTTTTTGTCATGTTTTCCTTTAACCAGACGAAAAGACCGTCTCATTTCATACAGTAGTATTTTCTCCTATCTATTTTATTATATTTTCACAAAAAAAGCGATTGTTTCCTTCACAATCGCCCCTTTCATTATTGGACCCATTCGCCATTATAGTTGACAGAATAGCCTTCTACAGTCGTATTCACTGCTAAAGCACCTGAACTATAAGCATAGTACCATTTCCCTCCGACCTGGAACCAGCCTGTCTTCATGTCACCATTACTTGCGTTTAGATAATACCACGTCGAACCTTCCTGATACCAACCAGTTGCCATAGCTCCTGATGAACGGAGGTAGTACCACTTGTTCCCAAGGTATTGCCAGCCCGTTTTCATATCACCATTTGGCTCATCTAAATAATACCAAGTGGAGCCTTCCTGATACCAACCAGTTGCCATGGCTCCTGATGAACGGAGATAGTACCACTTATTGCCAAGTTGTTGCCACCCAGTTTGCATTGCAGCAGTTGTTGGATCGAGATAGTACCAAGTTGAGTTATCATTGATCCAACCACGTACTGGCTCCCCAACCGTTAAACTGTCGATACGAGCATCGAAGCTACCATCCTCCTGTAAATAATACCAATGCCCTCCGTCAGAAATCCAACCAGTTTTTAAAGTGTGATAGCTACGCTGATCTTCAAAATAATAGACTCGTTTCTCTGCTGGACTATCATATTGTTCCCCATGATGTTTGTTGGTATTTGTAGCAGTTTTTGCTTCTAAAACTTGCTTACCAACAAATTCTTGTAGTACCCCATCTTGACCAAAGTAAAACCAATCTGGTCTAAAAGCAACATCTTGCCTTAGAGAAGAACCAATCGTAACCCCTTTGTGTGGAGCAGGTATATATTGCCAGCCGACAACCATCTCGCCAGATAAAGGATCAAAATAATAGTACTTACCATCAATCACTCGCCAGTAGGTTTCTTTGAGGTCCCCCTTTTTATAGTAGGTTCTACCATTTTCTTGGACAAATTGCCAGCCTTCTGAATCAGTATCATCCGCAAAGACGGTGCTTGTCGCTAACAAAGCAAAGAAAAAGACTGCGAGTCCAACTTGCATCATTATTTTAAATTTTTTCATTAGATCTTTCCTCCATAACTGATTGTAGCAAAGACTTTATTGTATGTCAATATATAGAAATTGCTCAAAAAAAGCAGTTACAAAACTGCAACTGCTTTTCTATTCTTGCATGGTGTAACCAACACCACGCACGGTTTTAATATAGCTTTTTTGACCTTTTACATCAAGCTTGCTACGTAGATAACGGATATAAACATCCACGATATTGGTTTCTGTCGCACTTTCGTACTTCCAAACACTTTCCAACAACTGCTCACGAGTCAAGACCTTCTTGCTTCCCATGAGAGTGGCCAAAAGGTCATACTCACGGCGCGTCAGAGCAATCATCTCCTCGCCACGATAAACGGTATGATGTTCTACATCCATACGCAAATTGCGGTAAGACGTTGGGACCTTCATCTGACTACAGTGTTGGTCGATAAAGTCCCGACCTCGGAAAATCGCTGAAATACGAGCCACCAGCTGATCAATAATCACTGGCTTATAGATGTAAGAAACGGCGAAGCGCTGGATTGTCTCAATCTGGTCTTGCAATTCTTCGCGATGGTCCAAAACCATAATCACTGAGGCTGGTTTTGTCCGACTAAGCCTCTCTGCAAAATCCTGGGCTGTCATATCCCCCAGACGAGCATTCAGTAAAATCAAGTCATAATCTGTCTGGAGAGCCATGGAGAGGGCTTTTTGCCCCTCCTCAACCAGATCAACACGGTATTGCTCTTTTTGGAGTTCCAGACTGAGAAAATGAGCGAGATTTCGTTCTTTCTCAAGTAATAAAATCCGTTTCCCCATGGCAGACCTACTTATTTTTCGTCATACCAAGAGTAGTGGAAGATTCCTTCTTTGTCTTTACGTTGGTAAGTGTGGGCACCAAAGTAGTCACGTTGTGCTTGGATTAAGTTAGCAGGAAGGTCTGCTGAACGATAGCTATCAAAGTAAGTAATAGCTGCTGAGAAGGTTGGCACTGGTACACCAGCTTGAACAGCAAGAGCTACGATATCACGCACTGCTTGTTGGTACTTAGCAGTAACATCCAAGAAGTACTCATCCAAAAGAAGGTTAGCAAGGTCTGCATCACGGTTGTAAGCATCTGTGATCTTTTGCAAGAAACGAGAACGGATGATACAGCCATCACGCCAGATAGATGCGATGTCCGCAAATGGCAAGTTCCAGTTATTTTCTTTAGAAGCCACACGCAATTGGGCAAAACCTTGTGCGTATGAGATGATTTTTGAGAAGTAAAGGGCTTGACGGATCTTTTCGATCAACTCAGCCTTGTCACCTTCAAATTTGAAGGCAGCTGGTTTTGGAAGCACCTTGCTAGCATGCACACGCTCTTCTTTGTATGTAGAGATATAGCGAGCAAATACTGATTCAGTGATGAGTGACAATGGCACACCAAGGTCAAGAGCTGATTGGCTAGTCCATTTACCAGTTCCCTTGTTCCCTGCAGCATCAAGGATATAGTCTACGATTGGTCCATCCTGACCTTCATCGTCTTTACGGCTCAAGATATCAGCTGTGATTTCGATCAAGTAGCTGTCCAATTCACCCTTGTTCCACTCAGTAAAGATTTCAGCCATATCTTCTGCAGAAAGACCAAGCAAGTGTTGCATCAAGTCATAGCTTTCTGCGATTAATTGCATGTCACCATACTCGATACCGTTGTGAACCATTTTCACATAGTGACCAGCTCCATCAGGACCGATGTAAGTCACACATGGTTTGCCATCTTCTGGTGCTTTGGCTGAGATTTCTTCGAGAACATCAGCAACCAATTCGTAGGCTTCTTTTTGTCCACCAGGCATGATAGAAGGACCTTCAAGGGCACCTTTTTCACCACCGGAAACTCCAGTACCGATAAAGTTAATCCCTGAGTTTGCCAACTCTTCATTACGACGGATGGTATCTTTGTAGAAAGTGTTTCCTCCGTCAATCAAGATATCACCCTTATCAAGGTGTGGAAGAAGGGCTTGGATAGTTGCGTCTGTACCAGGTCCAGCTTGAACCATCAGCATGATACGACGAGGTTTTTCGATTGAGTTTACAAAGCTTTCCACGTCATAGCTTGGCACAAAGTTCTTTTCAGGATGGCAGGCAATTACGTCTTCTGTTTTTTCTTTACTACGGTTGTAAATGGCAACTGTATAACCACGAGATTCGATATTTAGGGCAAGGTTACGACCCATTACGGCCATACCTACGACACCAAAGTTAGCTTTTGTCATGTGACACTCCTCTTGTTTAATATGTTTTATTTTATCATTTTTACCTATGAAAGGAAAGAATTTTGTAACGGACTCCTAATAGTCCAAGTCATCTGCATGGCCAGAACCATTCCCTACAAAGTAACCCGTCTTACAATTGAGGGTGAAGAGGTAGGTTCCATCCGGTTTGTAGAGGTTGTAATAGCCGTTTCCGTTTACAATATTGACACGTTCGAGAATGTATTGGTTGCCAGTGATGTAGCCACGTGCACGTGAGGTTGCTAAGATTTGTTCCAATACACCATCTGCAAATGTCCAAGCAGGGTTATTGCTATCGTCTACAGCTGATTGGTTGTAGGGTACACGACTAGCACTTCTTTGAAGATTAACCCCATCGCCAGACAAACCACCATTTGTGTCTCTAGCTGGTGCCGTGGTGCTTGTTGAAGGTGTCGTACTGCTTGCATTGCTTTCTGTAGCTGAACTTGAGCTTGCTTGACTCGTGCTAGAACTTGAGCTGGAAGCACTGGTTTGTTGGCTCTTACCAAGGCTAATCGCCTGAGCTAACAGTTTATCAAGCTCTGTATTTCCTGTTTTAACTTCCGTGAACTTAGCATCCGCCTTGGCTTTAGCATTGGTATCCAAGACACCGTCAGTAATAGCTGGACTTTCAAAGAGAGCATTGATATCTTGAATGGCCTTGATTTGAGTTGCTAGGCTATCGTATTTTGACTTAGCTAGTGTATAATCACGGCTACCTTCTAACTTATCTAGCAAGTTTTTTAGCTGGCTCAACTTATCGAACTGGCTATTTTTTAAAGCAGTCTTATTGGCATCTGTATAGAAGGCATCATAAAGCGTATTGAACTCTTGCAAGTCGGTTTGCGATTCTTGATTTCCTGAAGATGCTTGAGAAGACTGAATTTCTTGGTTTGAACGAGATACCTGACGGTAGACATAATACGTCCCAGCAAGAACAAGAATCGCAGCTACCACAGAAACGATAGTAATCAGACGTTTCTTTTTAGAGCCTGTTTCAGGTTCCGTCTGTACTGATCGTGATAGGGAAGTATAGGTTTCTTCTTGTTCCTCATTTTCCTCATTCATTTCCTTGGATGCTGTTTCTGTTAAAACAAGAGGCTCTATTTCAGCACTTTCTTCATCTTGAAGTGGAGGAACAAACTGAGTAGTTTCTTCATTGTCTATCTCTTCAATAGATTCCTCGGAAACCAGGTCTGAATCGTCTACCTGTTCAGAAGATTCACTTGATTCACGAACTTCTTGGATCATTTCCTCTAGGTTTTGAGTAGAAGCCAATTCTTCTTTTTCAAACTGACGAGTTTCGAACTTATCTGCCTCGATCTCTTCGCGGTGCTGTTTGATATATTTATCCAAGATATTGTCTTCAGGCAATACTCCAGCCTCAACCTCTTCATTCTTACGAATTGCTTGACCAACAGTCAAATCTTTTGCTTCATCAAAGTCGAATTGTGGCTCTTGCTGTTCTTTTTTATGACGATCATGTCTTTTCTTGCTCATGAGTTTACCTTTCTATTTTACCTCTTGGCGTTTCACACGCTGACCAAAGTATTGATACAAATCCACTTTCAAGGTCCCGTTATAGAGTTTTCGTTTTTTATCTGCTGGACTTCCGTACTTACTTTCAAAAGCTTCGTCACTCGTCAGGATAAACTTACTCCAGGTTTTCAGTGGTGCAAAGACCTGTCCCATCTCAGCATAAAGTTTCGTAACTCCTGCATCATCGGACAAGCGCTCCCCATATGGTGGATTGGAAATGATAACGCCATTGATCTTGTCTGAGCGCAAATCTTGTACCCGCATTTGCTTAAAGGTGATATCACCTGCGACACCTGCTACTTGAGCATTTGCCTTGGCAATTTCTACCATACGAGCATCAATATCACAGCCCATGATATCCAGCTCTATCTCACGATTGATTTTCTTAGCAGCATCAGTACGGACCTCTTGGATTAACCGATCGCTGACCCAGTTCCATTTCTCAAAAGCAAAGGAACGGCGAAGACCCGGCGCCATCTTTCTAGCAATCATAACCGCCTCAATACAGAAAGTTCCTGAACCACAGGTTGGATCAATCAAAGGCTTATCTGGATACCAGTTGGAAAGTTGCAAAATGGCCGCTGCCATATTTTCCTTGATAGGAGCTCCACCTTTTTCCGTACGATATCCACGTTTAAAGAGGCTAGAACCTGTCGTGTCAATCATAACAGTTGCCACATCCTTAAGAATGGACACCTCGATCTTAAACTCAGGACCAGTTTCCATCAAAGGAACTCCTTCTGGGCGGGCATAGTGTTTTTGTAATTTCTTCACAACAGCTTTCTTAGAAATAGCCTGAACGCTGGGCTCGTTATGAAGTTTAGACTTAACACATTTGGCCTTTGAAATCGGGAAACGCGCCCCAAGTGGGAGATAGTTTTCCCAATCTAGAGCAAAAACACCTTGAAAAAGCTCTTCAAAGGTCTTAGCTGGAAAACTTCCGACCACAATCTTGATGCGATCCGCTGCACGAAGCCAAAGATTGGTCTCAATGATTGCCTTCACATCTCCTTGGAAGCGGACACGCCCATTTTCAACCTGGCAATCATAACCCAGATCTCGCACTTCTCGTCCAACGACAGCCTCAAGACCCGCCGCAGCAGTTGCGATTAAATTAAATTCTTTTTTCATTTTACAGTCTTGCAAGACCTTTCTCTTGTTCACTTTAAAAAATGAGGTTGAGAAAGATTTCTCAGCCCCAACCTATATGCAATTTTCTATAAGCCATGTTTTGTTCCAGAAGTGACTAGGACCACTTCCTTCGATAATCATCTGTCTACCGCTAACAGCATGAAGCTGCTAGCAGTCAGAGTACTACGTTCGTTTCCGTGCACTCCATGCCCCGACCAAAATTTGGGTTGCTAGCTTGAGGGGTTTACCGCGTTCCACTCTCTCTGTTTCCAGAAAGACTCCGTCACTGTGGCACTTTCAAGTCTATTCTGACCTATCCGAAGACTTAGCCATTTCGACTGCCGTAACGATCACTCGTCCCTAGGCTTATGGATTCGCCTAGCACAAACACTACAGGCATCACAGCCTGTGCTAGCATGGACTTTCCTCATGAAAAGAGAACCTCTTCACGCGATTATCCAAAAATTGCACTCATGCTTTAGTCAATTATCAATCTTGGTTGTCTAAGATTTGCTTACCAAATACTTCTTTTTCGAGGCGATTTAAGCGTTTCAAAATATCAAAGTTTGTCATTGAAGTAGAAGCTGTTACTTCAATAGAGTCTGGTTGAGTTGGAGTCACTTGTGGTTTACGAGATAATTCCTCCTTCAAATCAGCAATCTCTTGACGAAGGGATTTGACCAAAGCTGCGTAGGTTTCATAATCCTTAATCACATCATCTAGGAATTCATCTACCTCTGCTTTACTGTATCCACGTACTTCACGTCCAAACTCTTGTTCAAAAATATCTTTTGCTGAAAATATAATACTTGCCATGTCTCTCTCCATTCTGGGTTACTAGTATTATTATATAAAAAAAGACAAGTAAAAATCAAGGTCAAAGGGTTACTTTTCAGAAAAATTTTCTGCTAGTTCATTTAACTCATCAAATGTTAATTGCCTTGTAACATAGTCCGCTTGATTTTTCATCATTTGGTAAAAATATTGTAATTTAGTTTTGTTTTCTTCATCATAAAAAAGATAGCAAATATCTGTGTTCTCCAGTAAAAATTTCTGATAATCATGTAGTTGTCCCTTGTGTTCATATTGTGGATAGGCATATTTGACAAAATCAACTTGCTTGAATTCGCTCAACTTCACTTGATTTGCTTCATTCCAATTACTGCCATGGGTTTCAAAATCAAAAATGGTCGCCAGCTGAAATCCATAGTCTATTTTCATGTCTTTCGCCACCTGAAGCGCCCAGTACTCAAAGCCCAAAGCCCCAGTAAAGACAAGCCAGGTCACCCCTTCCTCCGCTAGACGCTCCAGGTCTCTCCGAATAGCTGTTTTGATAATATCAACGCGAATATCCTTGTCATTAAAGAGACCAAGGTCGAAGGCAGAATAACCTGAAATCAAGGCTGTTGTCATTTTTAACCCTTTCTTTGTAAATTTATGATATAATAGAGTGATGTTATTGTACCAATAAGGAGAATTATGGTCAACTATCCACATAAAATTTCATCACAGAAGAGACAAGCTCCCCCGTCACAAACTAAAAATTTCGCAAATCGGGGAATGTCTTTTGAAAAGATGATCAACGCTACAAACGATTATTACTTGTCGCATGGGTTGGCAGTGATTCACAAGAAACCGACTCCCATCCAAATCGTACGTGTCGATTATCCCCAACGAAGTCGGGCCAAGATCGTTGAAGCCTACTTCAGACAAGCTTCAACCACAGACTATTCAGGGGTTTATGATGGATATTACATCGACTTTGAAGCAAAGGAAACTAGGCAAAAACATGCGATTCCGATGAAGAATTTCCATCACCATCAGATTCAGCATATGGAACAGGTCCTTGCCCAGCGAGGAATCTGCTTTGTCCTTCTTCACTTTGCTTCTCAGCAAGAAACTTATTTATTGCCGGCTGTTGACCTGATTCGTTTCTATCATCAAGATAAGGGACAAAAGTCAATGCCACTTGGATATATTCGAGAAAATGGATATAGGATTGAGCTGGGTGCCTTTCCCCAGATTCCCTATCTCGATATTATCAAAGAACATTTACTAGGTGGTAAAACAAGATGAACAAACAAACTATCCTGCGAATAGCTAAATATATCAGTATCTGCTTCTTAACTGTATTTATCGCAGCTATTATGCTGGGCGGAGGTCTCTTTCTCTACTATGTTAGCAATGCTCCAGCCCTATCTGAAAGTAAACTGGTCGCTACAACGTCCAGCAAAATTTATGACAATAACGATGAACTCATCGCTGATCTTGGATCAGAACGTCGAGTCAATGCGCAAGCAAACGAAATACCGACCGATTTGGTCAACGCTATTGTTTCGATTGAAGACCATCGCTTCTTTAATCACCGAGGAATCGATACTATCCGTATCCTAGGTGCTACCCTACGAAATCTTCGTGGTGGCGGAGGCCTTCAAGGAGCTTCAACTTTGACGCAGCAGTTGATCAAGTTAACCTATTTCTCTACGTCAACTTCTGACCAAACCCTTTCTCGTAAGGCTCAGGAAGCATGGCTCGCCGTCCAGCTAGAACAAAAAGCGACTAAACAAGAAATCTTGACCTACTACATCAACAAGGTTTACATGTCAAACGGGAACTACGGAATGCAGACGGCTGCTCAAAGTTACTATGGCAAAGACCTCAAAGATTTGAGTATCCCTCAATTGGCCCTCCTTGCCGGAATGCCTCAGGCTCCAAACCAGTATGATCCATACTCGCATCCAGAAGCCGCCCAAGAACGTCGCAATCTCGTCCTCTCTGAGATGAAGGGGCAAGGCTACATTACAGCTGAGCAATATGAAAAAGCGATTAATACTCCGATTACAGATGGACTTCAAAGCCTAAAATCAGCTAACAGTTATCCTCCGTACATGGATAATTACCTCAAAGAGGTGATTGACCAAGTTGAACAGGAAACAGGTTACAACCTTTTAACTACGGGTATGGAAGTCTACACAAACGTTGATTCTAAGGCCCAACAACGTCTCTGGGATATTTACAATACGGACGAGTATGTCAACTATCCAGATGATGAGTTACAGGTGGCCTCTACTATCGTTGATGTCACAAACGGGAAAGTCATTGCCCAATTAGGTGCTCGCCACCAATCAAGTAACGTTTCCTTTGGAATAAACCAGGCTGTAGAAACTAACCGTGACTGGGGTTCTACCATGAAGCCTATTACAGACTATGCTCCTGCTTTAGAATACGGCGTTTATGATTCAACTGCTTCAATTGTTCACGATAGTCCTTATAATTACCCTGGAACCTCTACCCCTGTCTATAACTGGGATAAGAGTTACTTTGGAAACATAACACTCCAGTATGCTCTCCAGCAATCACGGAATGTGCCGGCTGTAGAAACGCTAGAGAAAGTAGGACTTGATCGTGCTAAGACGTTTCTAAATGGACTCGGTATTGACTACCCAAGCATACACTATGCTAATGCTATTTCAAGTAATACAACCGAATCTGACAAAAAGTATGGAGCAAGCAGCGAGAAGATGGCTGCGGCTTATGCTGCTTTTGCCAATGGCGGTATCTACCGCAAACCTATGTATATTAATAAGATTGTCTTTAGTGATGGTAGTTCAAAAGAATTCTCTGATTCTGGTACACGTGCTATGAAAGAAACGACAGCCTATATGATGACAGATATGATGAAAACCGTTTTGGCATACGGGACTGGTCGAGGAGCCTACCTCCCTTGGCTACCACAAGCTGGTAAAACTGGTACGTCAAACTATACAGATGATGAGATTGAAAACTACATTAAAAATACGGGTTATGTAGCTCCAGACGAAATGTTCGTTGGCTATACTCGTAAATATTCAATGGCAGTCTGGACAGGTTACTCGAACCGCCTTACTCCTATCGTTGGTGATGGCTTCTATGTTGCAGCTAAGGTTTATCGTTCAATGATGACTTATCTCTCTGAAGATGATCATCCAGGGGATTGGACCATGCCTGAAGGCCTTTACAGAAGCGGAGAATTTGTCTTTAAGAATGGAGCACGCAATACGTGGACCCCTTCATCATCTACACAACAAAGTTCGACGTCTGAAAGTCCTAGCTCAACATCTGAGAGCTCGACTTCTCAGTCAAGCTCAACTTCTCCAAGCACAAATAATAGTACAACTACCAATCCTAACAATAATACGCAACAATCAAATACAACCCCTGGCCAACAAAATCAGAATCCGCAACCAGCACAACCATAACATTTATCACCCAGAGTATTCTGGGTGATTTTTTCATAGCAGTGTCGTATTTATGTGCTTATCAAAAGCCTGAGAAGAAATCTTCTCAGGCTTTCTGCGTACTATAAACCTCATTGGAAAAGATAAGAAACTGATTTTGTAATCTTGTTAAGAGGTTTTGTTGAATACTAGTCTTTCTTTGTTTTTGCTACAAAGAGAGCAGATAGGGCTAGGCTAACACCTGCTAGGAAGAGGGCTGAATCAGATTGACTCTCACCAGTTGCCGGCAAGATTTGTTCAGCTGTTTCTGGTCTAGCTATTTCTTGCTTATAATCTGGCGTCTTACCTTGATCGGAAGCTAAAGAGCTAAGTTTAAACTCAGGTTTCTCCACAGTTGGAGCGGCCTGATTGCCTACTGTCGATAATGGGCCTGTGTACTCTGGAAGCTCATGTACCAAGGCTTCAGCTGCATTGACACTTCCCTTGAACTCAGACTTCTCAACTGTTGGAGCGGCTTGATCGCCTACTGTTGCTACTGGGCCTGTGTATTCTGGAAGTTCATGTACCAAGGCTTCAACTGCATTGACACCGCCTGTGAACTCAGGTTTCTCTACAGTTGGAGCGGCTTGATCGCCTACTGTCGATAATGGGCCTGTGTACTCTGGAAGCTCATGTACCAAGGCTTCAGCTGCATTGACACTTCCCTTGAACTCAGACTTCTCAACTGTTGGAGCTGGTTGGTCACCTACTGTTGCTACTGGGCCTGTGTACTCTGGAAGTTCATGTACTAGGGCTTCAACTGCATTGACACCACCTGTGAATTCAGGAACCTCAAGAACAGGTGCTGGCTCTTCGCCCTTACTTGATTGAACCGATTCTTCTGTTAATTCTTGATAGAAGCTCGCCAATTCATAAAACTCAGCCTTGCCACCCTCCCAGACTAATTTAACGTCTAGAAGAGAGCCGCCATTTCGGATAGCAAAAGTTTGGAGACTAGATGTAATGGCACCGAGGTCTGTCCAGCTGTCTTGACCATCCTTGAGTGTTCTAGCAAGAATACGTGCTTGCACTCCTTCAGGAAGACTGGAAACAAGACGTAGATGGTTGGCTTTGGTTGGTTCAGATAAGTGATACACCAATTCGCCCTTGTCTTTTTCAGACTTATAGCTAGTCAAGACTTTGCCATCTACAAGATTATTATAAAGGTTGCCTTGGCTTTCTCCACTACTTCCTTCTACTGTTGGATCATTGATTGGTTTGACAAATTCACCATCGTTGATGACCAATTCTGTAAAGCCTACAAAACGGGCATCATAGTCTGCCGTATAGAGGACACGGAGATAGTTAGCTTTGACTGGTGTCGTCAATTCACCTTCGATGTAGCGATTTCCTGGCATCTTAGGATCATGTGTCCAACCATCTGTCAATGAATCATCGTGTTGGCTATTGGCCACACCATCTCCTACTGTAACGACATCTGTCCAAGTTTTACCGTCTTGGCTGACTTGAATCTTACCATCACGAAGATAGTTTTGTGTTCCGTCTTGGATATAAGCTCTAATCTTCTTGATAGTTCGTTCGCTGCCAAGTTTTAAGGTCACATGACCATCTTTATGGGCATAGTCTGAAAACTCAACGAAGTTGTTATAAACACCATCAAATAATTGATCTAGGTTGTTCAGTTTACGAACATCATTGCTACCATATGCTGGGTGAATGCCCATTGAAGTTGATTCCAATTTTGTTGGTTGCACTTCTTTGGTTGTCACAAGGAGAGAAGTGGCTGTAACAGCTTGCTCCTGATCTGTTTTGTTGACCAGACGTACATAACGTACTAAGTGGCTTGCTGCAGATCTATCAGTCAACTGGCTAGCTGGTGTCCATTCTTGCGCATTTGAAGAGTACTCAAGGCTAAGAGCTGGGTTGGCTTGGCCTTGGAGCTGGATGCTCTTGACCTGATGGATACGATCAAGTTTCATACCTAGATAGCTATTGGCAGGGAGTTTGGTTCCAGCTGGAATTTGAAGCTCATATCGTCCCAAGCTATCCACTACCGGCGCTTCCTTCAAGGCATCGACGTTGGTGTCTGTTAAGTCACTATTTCCAGAGCGTGTCTCAACAGAGAAGTCCTGGATACGCCACCAGAGGTCGAGTGCCTTAGTATTTCGTACCCGGATATAACGAGCATTGATAGCTCTAGTCACTTCCTTGGTTTGCTCACCTGATAGGCGATCCAACTCTTGCCATGCAGTTCCATCTGTAGAATACTCAAGCACACCTGCAGCAAGTTTATCACCTGTTCCTTGACGAAGGCGAACTTTAGTGACTGACTTGACTTCACCGAGGTCAAGCTGTGCCCAGGCATCTACTGGAGTGGTATTGCTACCGTCGGCGTTCGCCATCATGGCTTCTGTATTGTCCTTGCCATCAGTGATTTGACGAGCTGAGGTATTTAGTTTGTAAACTAAGTTTGAACTTAGACTAACTGTCGTTGCTTGTTGGCTACGAGCTTTCTCAACTGGACGGTTAACTGCAATTTCCTGAACTGCAAACCAGGTATTTTCACGATCTGCTGTCGCAATCATACGAACTGCCTTAGCCTTGATATTGAGATTCTCAAACTTAAGAAGGGATTCATTTCCGACATAGCTTGGCTCTTTCAAAGTTACCCAGTTATCATTTTCATCTTGATACTGCACTTCTGCCTTACTAAAGGTATCACGTGGATTTGCCTGAGTTCCCATAGCAAAGGTCAAGGTTTGGATAGCTACCGGATTGTTGAATTTCATGCCGATATAATCACCTGTCTTGATGCTATTTGGTGATTTAATAATCGCATGGGTTGCCAAGTCACCATCCGTTACTTCTGCTAAACCACCTTCTACACCTGTTCGATTGGTGATAAAGGTGCTGATGATTTGATCTGGGTGCAAGACTTTTTGAACTTCAGAAGCTAGAACTTCTTTCAGAGATAGGATAAATGGACGGATATGTTGAACACCCAATTCAGCCTTTTCCATATGGTCTACATAATGGAAGGTGTGAGTTTGAGACTGTTCGTAGAATTTCAAACCTTTATAGTAGCTATCCCAAAGTTTGGCTGCATCATTTGTAGCCATGGCTTCAGTTCCTGTAAGGAAAGCATCAAGGGCATTCATTTGGTCGATTGCATTATCCAACCAATAGTGGATTTGGGCAACCATCTTTTGGTCACCTGATGCTTTATAGAGTTCGGCTGCTTCTTTAATCTTGGCAAATTCTGCACGCAAGGCTGCACGTTCTGCAGTCACATCCTGACCAGCTTTGAGCTTGGTCATGAAGTCTGTTAATTTTGGAGCTAAGTCTACCGATTCTTCTAGTTTGACGACACGATTATCCATGTTTTGGTTGATCATGTGCTTACCAAGTTCGCGGAAGGCTGCTGATACCTTGCTATCTTCAAAATGACCATTTTCTACAAAGTTGAAGGCAATGTCATTGATTTTCTTAGCTTCTTCTTCTGATTTCCACTGTTTCCATGAGTATTGAGCTCCTGAAAAGAGGGCAATCTTAGATGGTTCAGACTGTTGCATTGGGTTCAACATGATACCAGATAGCAAGCTAGGATCCACATTCGGATGAAGGAATTTCTCACCACCACCTAGAATCAAGTGCTGTTTAGAGTTATCTGTTACAGGCCAGTTAATCCAAAGTGAAACTGGGCGATAGGTCTTGCCACCTGCGGATAGATTGTTTTTGAGAGTTGAAAGGAAGCTTTCAGAGGCTTCACCCCAAATCTTACCACCCGTCAAGGTCATGGTTGTTGATCTTGGGAGATTTTCATTGAGGGATTTCAACTCATCCTCACGTCCATTACCCCAATACTGTCCAGGAACAAAGATCATTTCTTTACGAAGACCGCTGTAAGTTCCCTGCATTTCAGTCAACCACTTGGTCATATCTTGCATCAAGCGGTTGTAGCTATTGTAGCCTCCAACTGGGCTTGGTGCATCATCTGCAAGGATACCAAATTCGCGGACACCCACTTTCATCAACTGGGTAAATTTAGCCTTGATGGTTGCCAAATCTTCTTGATAATGTGCTTCATTGCCAAAGCGGATGCGGTTGTTCATGAATGGATGGATAGTCCAGACATAGCGAGTTTTACTTTGATTTCCAACACGAGCAAGTTCACGAATTTCTGCTAGTTTTTCTTCTGGATAGAGTTCACGCCATTTCTTGTTGTGGTATGGATCATCTTTCGGTGCAAAGAAGTATTGGTTCAATTTCAAATCGCCACCAAAACGCATGAGCTCTGCACGATCTGCGTTAGACCATGGGTTTCCATAGTAACCTTCGATGAAACCACGGTTCTTGAGCTCTGCGTAATCTTCTACTGTCACATTGCGAAGAACTGGAACTTGACTTTCCTTGAGCATATGTTTCAAGGTTGTCAAACCATAGAAGACCGCATCTGTGTCTTTTCCGACGATGGAAATCGAGTTATCCTTGATGCTCAAGACATAGGCGTCAATCTTGTCAAAGAAACCTGCTGAAACCTTGGACAAGTTTTGCTCTGCTTGTGAACCTTGTCCATGCACTCCAAGATAGATATTGGTTGCGCCAGCGATTGCCGCCTTACCAGTTGTATAAGATACTTGATTGTCCTGCAAGACACTCTTCAAGCGATTGCGAGTATAGATATCGAGTTGATCGCCCATGACCAGATTGACTTGCTTACGAAGGGCTGTGACTCCTTCTCCATAAGTCACTTTTTGTGGCGTTGGGAAGACCTTGTACTCTTTCTTGAGATAGTCTGCGCTCTTGCTGGCAGCCACAATGCTGTCTTCGCTAGCTGGTTTACTTGCAGTGAATTGATCTGCCAATTCAACTGTTCCATCACCGGTTTGGTCTACTTTTGGTTTTTCAGGAGTAGTTGGTGGTTGAGGCTGACTTGGTTCAGGTGTTTCTTGTCCTTCTTTGGCAGGTTTCAATAGATGAACTTCGGCTGCACTTGCAAAACCACCAACGCCTTCCAATACTTTCAACTCAATCTTGTTGGTATCTACCGCCGCAAAGTTGACTGTTTTTTCTTGGGCGTTGTTGTCCCAGTTTCCTTCTGAAATCTTGACCATTTGGCCATCTTTTTGTGCGTAGATTTCGTAGCGGGTAACGACACCATTCCCACCACCAGGACGTGGGAGATAAGTCAAGCCATTGACTTTTTCTGCTTCTTTCAAGGTCATAGTAAGGGTATATGGCGCAGTATCACCAGTCCATTTAGTATGCCAGAAGGTATTTGGATCATTGTCAAAGGCCTTTTCAACAGCGCCTTCAGTCGCGTTTCCTGGAAGTTGCTGACTACTTGCGGTTGCCGTAATCTTATCATTTGAAATCAAACGAGGATTTACAAATGGTTTGTCTGACAACTCTGCACTATGCAAGATTCCTTTGAAACCACCGATGCTTTCAAGCGGTAGAACCAAGCTATTGTGTGCAAAGCGAGGGTATTCTGGATTTGCAATACGCTCAATCTTCTCACCATCCACATAGACTTCCGTTGACTGTGGTTTGGTCACGATAGAGATTTGATAACGTTTGTTCTTTTCAAGTTTTTTCTTGAATTGGATATGGAACTGTTCAAACTGGTAAGCAAGGTAGCCGTCTTTATCAGCTAGATAAATACGGTTGTCCCCACTTGTTGAGAAGGTTTGTTCCCCGTCTCCAGTGACAGTCACATCAAACTTCAAGACGTGACTTGGACCAACATCACCAGCCAAGCCTTCGATACTGCTGTCTTTCTCAAAAGCCAATCCCTGTTCGCTTGTCTTCACTTTCTTGCTTGCATAGTTCTTGACTGTTTCAGAATTGATGGTAAACAAGTCGCTTTGATCAATCTCTTTATCAGGATTTGACTGTGGCGCATAAGGGCTCGTTGGTAGGGTACGTTCTGCAAAGGTCGCAGCTGCACGATCAGATCCCCAAGTGCGCTCCGCAGTAGTTTGCATGCTCTTGAAGAAGCGTTTAAAGATATCATAAGAGGTCAAACCGGTCTCATGAAGGTCGATATTGTCATTCCAAACTGCGTGCCCACCACCAATGATACTTGGATGAGAAGCTGGTAGAAGTGGACCTCCACCTGTTCTAAAATCATTCGGTGTCCAGCTATTGTACTGACGTTCGTAGTTAGCATAGTCCCCGTAGGCTGCTTGACTATTGCTTCCACTTGGCACACTATAGGTCGGTACATCCGTGATATTGATAATCTTAGCTCCCTGAGCAATGGCTTCATTTGGTCGTTGCCATCCGATACTCCAGATATCAACCTCTACTCCGTTCCAATCAACAGGAGTGTTCCCACGTTTCGCACTGAGTGAGCCCCAGATACGAGGAGTGTAACCTTTAGACTTGATATATTGGGTCAAATCATTGACATAGCGACGATAACTTTCTCTGCTACCATAGTATTCATCCGTTCCGATATGAACAGTGGACACGCCATGAAGCGGTGCATCTGGGCCATCGAGGAGTTTGTCATAAACTGATTTGACAAAAGCCAGTGTTTCATCGTATTTATTATCTAGGTCGAGCATAGCAACACGTTCAACGTTGTGTTTGCCAGCATAATCACTCAAACTACCTTGATACATGAGGTCTGGGCGGACTTTGACAAAGGACAAGGCGTGACCTGATGTGTCAATTTCTGGCACTAGGTTGATATGCAAGGCCTTGGCAAGTTTAATCAGATTTTGCATTTCTTCCTTGGTATAATGCTCATCTGATGTCAATTTTTGACCATTCTTACCGACAATGTCTGTCTCCACACGGAAACCAGTCTTGGCATGTTCAAGGACATACTTGAGTTGTTCTTCTGGACTTAAATTCTTACCTGCCAAGTGTTCCTTAAGGAAGATATAGTTATCGTTGAGGTGCAACTGCAAGTCGTTCATCTTGTAGTAAGCCATGTTGAGCATGATGTCTACAAGAGTGTCGTAAGGGATAAATTTACGACCTGTATCTAGCATAAAGCCACGGTGGCTGAAACTTGGGAAATCACGAATTTCGCCATTTTGTAGGTCTGTTTCTCCCATTTGAAGAAGAGTACGAGTCGCATAGAAGGCTCCTGTATTTGTGGCAGCTTCGATGGTAATCACATCATCTTGGATAGTGATGCCATAGCCTTCCTTGCCATAACCTTTGTTTTCAACCTTTTTAAATTCGATTCGTTTTTGAGCTTGCTTGTCACCTGTTGCTAGTTCCAATCCACGGCTTGCAAGGTCTGACTGGTAGAAGGTTGCTGCCTGATCAAAGCCAGAATCACCTGTCGCAAGGACTGTATCTGAAGTGATAGAAGATTGGCCTTCTTTCCCATACCATTGTTGAACAGCTGGTGCTACTTTTGGTTTCACACCCACACCTTCGTCCTGATGTAGCCCCTTGATGACTACTTCAAACTCTTTTGTAAAGGTATGACTGTCTCTGATTTGTTGGACCATGACCTTAACGCGTTGATCTGTCAGAGGTTTATGGATACGATTTTGAAGGTCAATCACACCTTGCTTGTTGCTTCCGATAAGGCTAACTTTCCCTGGTAAAGTTGGCAAGACAAGAGACTGTCCGTCTTCTGCTACTGTTAGTTCGGTTACTTGGCGGATATCCGTTACCTTACTGTGGTCCGGAACGTTAGAATAAGCTCGAATTTCTTGGATACCAACGTTTCTCCAACCCATTGTGCCCGCTTGATAGTCGTTAATTTCTAACTTAAGATATTTAGCTTGAATACTTTCAGCTAGGTCAACTTTCTCATCTAAAACAGGTTCTCCAGTCTTGGTATGAGCGAGTTTCCATTGTTTTTCTCCATTAGCGCCCACGTCTTCTTGACCTGCATAGTAGAGACTCCAAGATTTGATATTAGGGTCATTTTGCCCATTACGAAGACGACGATCCCAGTCAATTTCTACATGTTTGATCAAGGTAGTCTTTGGCAGAGTTAGTTCAAAAGTTGGTTTTGGTACATCTTTGTCTGTAGCCCAACGAGTATTGTCATCTCCATCGATAGCTTTATCCGCAGTAAAGTTGGTACCAGTCTCATGGTTGCTCGCCTGAGCAGTAGCACCTTCGAGATGGTTGACATCTTCTCTATCTTCAATTTGCTTTTCAGCTGGTTTTGCTGCTGGCGTAGCAGTTTCAGCTGGTTTATTGTCTGCCTTTGGTGTTTCAACCGGTTTCGGCGTTTCTGCTGGCTTGGGACTTGTAGGACTTGTCTCTGGTTTTGCCTCTTCACTTGATGTAGGATTGCTTCCTTCGTCAGTCGCTGGAGTTTCTTCATGACTTGCTTCTGTTGCAGCTTCTACATCCGCCTTTTTAAGCGCATCGGCTAAATCATCGGGTAACTTATCCAGTGCTTCAACATGGGTGATGCTTCCCTCTGTTTCTGAAGGAGCTGCTGTTTCTGCTGCCTGAACCATATTGGCGCCAAAGATACTAGCACCAATCATAACGGAGGCTGCACCGATTGCAAATTTTCTTATACTATAGTGACAGCGTTTCTCAAAAAAATGTCTATCCATCTTTCTCCTATTCCTTTCATCCGCGTACATGAGTAAGCGGTATCATTTCTCCTTTGAAAAAAGGAGAGAACCAAGAGGTCCTCTCCGGCTGTTTGTTCCTTTTTGATTCGAGTTCTTTGGAACTGCTAAAATCAAATCTGTTTAGTCTTCTTTTCGTTTTGTCGCAAGAACAGCAGCAGATAAAGCGATACTCACACTTGCTAGGAAGAGGGCTACTTCAGAACTGTGTTCCCCTGTAGCAGGAAGTTTCTCCTCATCTTTAGCTCCCGGAGTTTTGGTCTCAGCTACTGGACTTGGGGTGATCGGGTACTCAGGTTTTTCAACCGTTGGAGCTGCTTGATCTCCAGCTGTAGCCAGTACACCTGTGTAGGCTGGTTTTTCATTTACCAAGGCCTCAACTGCATTGACGCCACCTCTATACTCTGGAACTTCATTTGCAGCTGCGAGAACTGCATTGGCTCCACCTTTGTATTCTGGTAATTCGTGTACCAATGCTTCTGCTGCATTAACGCCACCCTTGAACTCAGGGGCTTCATGAACAGCTGCTTCTGCCGCATTAACGCCGCCCTTGAACTCAGGGACTTCATATACAGCTACTTCTGCCGCATTGACGCCACCTTTGAACTCAGGTACATCAAGAACTGGCGGTTGCTCTTCACCCTTGCTGCTTGTAGGAGCGTCTGGTTTAGCTGTTTGATCTTGTAATTTGTTGAGATAGTCTGCGAAGTACTCGACCATTCTTTCCGTCAAGAGATGGTTATCCGTCGCATATTTCATGCTCGCCTGAACTCCAGCCACTTCCTCTTGATTTTCTTTGTCCGTCAATTTCTGCGCCTTAGCTAAAGCTGCTTCATAGCCTGACAAGTCAAGAGATGTTTCTGCTACTTGTGGACGAGTAAAGATGAGTTCCGCTGCAGATTGGTATTTATCTCCACCATCTCCGTATGTCTTGGTACCAGTAAGGACAATTTTCTTAGCCTTGATTGTCTTACCAAAGTCAATGTCTTTTGGCTTGTTGTTATCTTGCCAATCTGTCACGGTGAAAGTATGTTCTTTACCAGACTCATCTGTCACAACAAGTTTTACATCACGCAAGTTACCATTTGAACCTGATCCACGTGGAACATAACGAAGTCCAGTGATTTCAGTAGGTTCTTTCAAGACCATGGTTGCAGGCTTGCCTACATCTCCTCCATTCCAAGATGTATGCCATAGGCTAGATACATTACCATCAAAGGCATTCTCTAGGCCTTCACCTGGTTGAGCTGGCGCATCCAAACTTTCAAAGTCTTCTGCTACCAAGGCTGTTTTCTTCTGAACCAAAGCATTCTTCAAGGCTTCAATCTTGGCAATCTCTGCACGCGCTTCTTCAACACTGATATCATCATCGGCCTGACTGAGGTTAAAGACCGCCTCCTTCAAAGCATCCATAGACTCTTTGGTGTAGTTGGTCATGGCTACAGTTGGCAAGTAGTTCTTGAGAGCATTTTCTGTCAACATCTTACCTGTTAGGGTAATTTCTTCGATGTGAAGATTATCCATCATGAAGTCGTTATAACCACGGAAGTTGGCATTTCCACCAGAATCACCACGAGTATTGCTTGCATTTCCAGTTGAGTAGATACCTACCCAAGTATCGCCTGTTTCTGCACCTGTCACGAGGAAGGTTGCCTTCTTGGCTTTCTTAGAATCCGTCCAAGTATTTGGCAATTCATGCATTTCCAAGTTGCTTGCTTGACTACCACGACGACCTGACTGGAATTCTCCCTTACCGACTACAAAAGCATAGGTATTGTCTGAACCTGCTTCGTATTCAAAGGTTACACGGTAGGTCTTACCAGCTTCAAAGCGGAAGTTTTGTGGGATGGTTTGGTAAACCAAGTTACGACGGCTAACTAGTCCATTGGTCTTGAGTGACCAATTTCCATCGATAACATCATCAACTTTCTTACCGTTCCAACCACGTTGTGTATATGGATCGTGCTTTTCAGACAAGTGAGTGCGGTTGTCTTCAACACCTTCGACTCCGCCCACTACGAATGGGAAGATACCTTGAGCAACATTTTCAAAGTCTTGTTTGAAGGTTCCTTGACCTGTATCGTGCTTGTCTCCATACATGCTTGAATTATTTTCAAAGGTACGAATTTCATCAAAGTAAGTTGCTTCATCACCAGCTTCACGACTCAAAGTCAGAGTAACATTTGATACGTCAGATCCTGTTGTAAAGAAGGCGTACATGTTTTGGAAGTAACTTGTATCGTCAACTGTAGCATTGTCACGACGATTGTTATGAGCATATGCTTTGATATAGTTGAGAGCGAGTGACTTATTGGTATAAGTAGTCACTTCTTTTTCGCCAGTATTCACTGTGATACTTGCCTTGGCATTACTACGGTTATCGACACCTACATAAACAGCATACTTGGTATTTGGTTTCAAACCAGTTAATTTCTGAGTGAGACTAACTTTTTCTTTGTTTCCTTGAATACGAAGCATTTCATTTGCGCCCTGTGATTTGACAATTTCTGCCTTAGAAGCATCACCAGAAATGGTCCAGTGTTTCAAAGTTCCGCTGTTAAATCCTTGGTCATAGATATGCATGCCTTCGCTCCATGACATTTCAGGATTGGTTTGTTTTGAACGGTAGAGAACGTATGGTTGATTTGCTAGAAGGTCTAGGGTAATCTTGCCATCTTTTACAGTTAGTTCTTGCTCTTCTGTCTTACCTTGGTCAGTTAGCTTGTAAAGGTAGACCTTGCTATTTGCCCAATCGCTCGGAAGGGTCCAAGTTGTTGCACCGGTCTGCGTATTAAAGTAGTACATCTTTTCCTTATCAGTAGGAAGTTTCTTACCGTTCGCATCCCAGTTCCAAGGAGTCAAGTAAGCTGAACCATCTTGGATGACACGTCCGTTGAGCGTTACTGTACGTTCACGGTATTGTGGGCTATTGACATCATTTGACTTACGAGTCACAACAACCTTGTTACCTGTCGCATCGACTAGCTCAACCTTCATTTCTGGGGTCCATTTATAGGTGCTACCGTTATCGGTCATGGTAACTGGTGTACCATTTTCCCATTTACTTACAGTGAAGTGTTGGAAGTACTTAGTCATGACGTCATGGGCAAATAAGTTGGTTACATAGCCATTGTAATCACTCCGTCCTTGCCATCCTTCAAAGTCTTTCATGCTGTAGCCACCTAGAAGTGGGTAATCTGCTGCACCACCGTAACTTCTATAGTCCCCTACCCAAGCATCTTTTTGATGGTTACGAATAAAGCGCGTGATGGCACTGTTGATACCTTTATTGGTGTAGCCACCATAGGTCAAGTCAGCTGCCCAGTGTTGGAAGGTAGAGTCGTACTCACCACCGTGTCCCCACTCGATCGCAAAGCGCCAGCCTTGTTTATTGATTTCTTTTGCAAGAACGTGGGTAGCCCAGGCACCGTTATCACCTGATTGACCATTACCCCAAACGTCCACATAGATAAAGTCGAGACCTTCACCAAGTTTTTTCTTCAAGTCTTCCCAGCGAGCCAAACGTCCATGCGCCAAGTCATAAGCAGCATCAATGTTGATACCTTGGTCTAGCCAGTTCCAGCCGTAGCTATAGCTTCCATCTGGATTCTTACGAAGAATTTTTTCATTGAAGTACTTAGACTCAGGATAAGTTTCTGAAGCGTTAACGTGGATACCTAGATGAGCTCCATATTTCTTCGCTTTCTCAATCAAGGTCTTGAAGTCTTCAACACCACCGATACGCTTACCAATATCAGCATAGTTCAAGTGACCAGAGTCATGGCCTTCGCTACCATATCCTTTAAGGAGAACACCTTGTCCTAGACCATCTGTGTGAAGATTGATCTTCTTGATACCATCCAAGGTCATAAGGAATGGGTTTTGTGCTTGTGAGCCAAAGTTCATCGCGATACGATAAGCTGTAATATCCTTAACTTTTTCCCAACCTTGGGGGTTGTTCATGATGCTACGATAAGCAATGGCACCATCCTGCCAGTCGACTTTCTTGTCCGCATTGGCATCTTCAGTGATAACAACCTTGGCACTTGGAAGTTCCTTAGTATACTCTGGGAAGACAATGCCCTTATAAGCTTTTTCCCATTGCCATTCAGAGCTGTGGATTCCTACATAGTTGGCATTTCCAACGGTTTCTTTATAAGCTGTCAAACGAGTCCAGTCATAAGAACCTCCACCGTAGCTGTTTTGAGAGTTGCTCCAAACACCTGCAGCAAGCTTATCTGTAGAAACGAATCCATACATGTAACCCTTGGCCAAGTCTTTCATTGGATTGGTTACATCGATATGATCATCTCCGCTGACATGGGTATTGTTTGACATGGTTGCCCCATCAAACTTAGCACCAGCTTGATCACTCGAAACAGAGACTAAAGCATTACCAAGGAAACTAATAGAAGAAAGTAGTTTTCTTTCGTCATCAATCTTTTGACCTGGAGTAACTTGATTGTGGTTGACAATCTTGGTCACATCAAAGTGCAACTGATTATCAACAACTTGCAGACGGACCGTCATTTCTGCATTGATAAGATTAGCATCATCACGAAGCTTCATCAAGTACTCTGCAGTTGTCTCATTGATTTTTTTGTAAGTAACTTCAGGTGTGACTTCGTGTTTGTTGATAAATACTTTATTGAATTGTTGGACTTGTCCTGGCAAGGTATGCCCGTTCAAACTGTATTCTTTAATACGAGGGAAGGCTTGGTCAATTACTGCCTTGAGTACCTTAGACTGGATCGTATCATAAGTCACCTTGCTATCGTCAACGGCCGGACCTGTTTCTTTCTGGGCAGGAGTATCATCTGATTTTACACCTTCTTGATTGTCTGTTTTAACGCTGACAACTGTACGCTCATTGCCATAGGAACCAGCTTTTAGGACGATTTTCTTCTCATTTTTGAGAGTTTCATTAACAGCTGCTGGCAAAGTGACCGTATCAAAGAGTTTCTCATCATTATTCGTTGCATTGAGTTGTCCATCTGATTTGAGAGTGATAGAAAGACGGTTTACAGAACCTGGTTCTGGTGCTGCTACACGGTTGCCCTTATACCAGGTGCTATCGGTTGAAGATTTATACTCCCAGAACCAGCCGTCCTTGTCATAACCAACAAAAACATTGTTCTTGGTATCTTTAAATTTCAAGAAGACACCGAAGCGTGATTTGCCCTTTTCAGAATCATCTTTGAAGGTTAAATCAACCGTCGCATTTCCATTAGCGTCAACTGTCAATCCTTGTTTTTCAAACAAGGCTGGTTTATCGCCATTGTCGTTCTGTGCAGTTGAGGACAATTGATTGTAGCGGACACCTTTTTCTTCTCGGATAGTAACTGTTCCCTGTTGTTCTTTATTCGCTACTGTTTGCCATTCAGGGGTTACTGTCTTAGGTGTTTCAGGTTTAGCAGCTGCAGGTTTATCCTCTTTTGGTTTTTCTTCAGCCGGTTTTTCTTTCTCTTCCAAGTCTGCTGGTTTCACACTTGAAATTCCCTGCATGTGGTCTTGAATCCATTTTAGTTGAGCTGGTGAAAAGAGAATGCCACCGCTCCGTTTTCCAACTACACCATTTTGGTGAACACCGACTAGTTTGCCTTCTGTATCAAAGATACCGCCACCACTAGCACCCGGTTTTCCTCCTTGGTAACCAATCCCTTGGACACCTTCTCCGTATGGTTCCGCAAAATCAACTGTAGTATTGACAATCGGATTCAATTTCCCTTCTGGATAACCAAAGACATGGAGCTTATCTCCGATTTTCTTAACTACTGGCTTTTTGGTTACTTCAACAGGCGTGTTTTCGAGAACTGTACGCAATCTCACAAGGGCCAAATCATTCTTGAAGCCCTTTAGGTAGCCTTCACGATCCCAATGAATGATATCTTTCTTGCTAAACTTGACATCTGGCAATCCTGGATAAGAGATACTATAGATATCTCCATCCCCCTGATCATTGTCCACAACCTTACGGATATTGCCGTCTTGGCTATCCTTGATAAAGTTATGAGAAACCGTCAAAACAAGGTCTTTTGCAACGACAATACCGCTACCTTCTCCTGATGGCGTCTTGATCTTAACAGTTGCGCCGTAGTTTAATTCCCCATTGGTAGTCTTAGCCACATCTTCTGGGACGAGCTTTCCAGTATCTTGGGCTAATTGATCCTTGTCAACTTCACGCCCATTGTCTTCAGCTTTCTCCAACTTATCTTCTAATTCTTTTGGCAGATTGCTTGGCTTTTCAGACTTTTCTTTTTCTTGAGCCAACAACTCTTCTTCTGTTTGAGAGCCTTCAGTAGTTTCAGCTGAACCAGGATTCTGAACAGCAGCTTCCTTGTCGAAATCGTGCCCCTCATCACTAGCCTTCTTATCCAAATCAGCTAGTTCACTCGGTAAATTAGTTGTTGAACCAACCCTTGCTTGATCAGCCAACACTGGGGCAGTAGCAAAGAAAGTCGCTCCAATCATCACCGAAGCTACTCCAAGCGTAAACTTACGAATACTAAACTTACAGCGTTTTTCAAAAAATTGTTTATCCATAAACTCCTTAATCCTTTCACTTTACAGTAAGCGTTTACATTTCTTTTTTAAAAAATACTCCTTTCTCTGAAAGTACCGTGCTTAACTGTCATAAATAAAAAAATAATTATGCTTTTAATATAACAAATAATATCTAAGAAAGCAATAGGAAAAAGGAAAATTCGCAAAAATTTCTCAAGACACCCCAAATTTAAAAGCTCGCTTTAAAGATATAAAAAGGACTTAGCATCCAAGAGGAATACTAAATCCTTTCTCCTATCCTGCAAAATTATTTCACATGGTTTGCGAGGTCTTCTTGAGCCTTCTTATTAGACTCTTCTTTTTCTTTCAACCAGTTTTCTTGAGCTTTTTGGTACTCTTCTGTTGTTACCGCCTTGTCTTGTACATCTAGGTATTTATACAAGAGGGCTTCGCTCGTACCCTTGTTACCAGAGTATGCAAACGGAAGTGTAAATGGTACCATCTTAGACAACATTGGACGACCAGTTTGAGAAGTTGTTGGGATGAGCAAGGCACTGTCTGTCAACCAAGCTTGGGCAGCAGCATATTTTTCATAACGTTTTGAAACGTCAGTAGTTTCTTCCCCAGCTTCCACAACCATTTTTTCGTAGTCTTCCAAACCAACTTGCTTGGCAGCAGCGTTATTTGTTCCAGAGTCAAATCCTAGGAAAGTCTTCGTATTTTCTCCGACAGATGGCTTGATGATATCAAGGTAGGTAGAAGGGTCTGCAAAGTCTGGAGACCAACCAACGTTATCTGAGATATCCCAATCTTCACCAGCAGCAGTCTCGGCAAAGTAAGTGATGTTCAAGACATCGTCTTTTTGAAGTTGTTGGATATCCACAACTACATTATCTGTTCCCAAAGTTGCTTCAAGTGACTGTTTCAAAGATTGCACACGTTGAACTTTCGTTGTGTTTGTTTGATCCACAGGCATGTCCAAGTGGATTGGGAATTTCACACCTTCTGCTTGGAGAGCTGTCTTAGCTTTAGCAAACTCTGCTTTGGCCTTATCTGGGTTGTAGAGTCCATCTTGAGCATCATCCAAGTTCACGTTGCTCCACTCATCACCATAAGTCACCAATTTGTCTTTGACCATTTCGCCAAAGTTCTTTCCATCTGCCTGTACAAATGTAGGAGGAACAAACAAGTTACGAAGCAGTTTAGTTGCCCCGCTTGCACCATTTACTTGAGAAGCATAGGCTGTTCTATCGAAACCAAAAGCAAGAGCTTGACGGAAGTCTTTGTTTAGAAGAGCTTTCTTGGTTGATGTTTTTTCTTCATCCGTTGTCTTAGAAGTGTACTTATAAGACTGACGATCAATATTCGTACCTACTAAATAAGTAGTCGAATCCTGTGGGGTATAAACGATGTTATCTTTAAATGATTTCTCAATCTCTGGATAGCTAGCGCTTGTTGGGAAGAGACGTGCCATTGTAAAGCTGCCGTCTTTGAAAGCTTCAGTTGGTTTGTTGGTATCTTGTCCATCCCAGAATGATAATTTAACCTTATCGATATGGACATTGTCCTTATCCCAGTAGTTAGGATTTTTCGCAAATTCGACAGAAGATTTAGCAACAATTGATTTGAGTAAGAATGGACCATTGTAGAGAATACTGCTTGAATCAGTTCCCTTAGCGAAGTCATCCCCTTTAGAGTTCAAGAACTCTTCATTTACTGGAGCCAAAACTCCCATCGTTGTCTTAGAATTCCAGAAGCTTTCTGGCTTGTTCAATGTATACTGAACTGTATAATCATCAAGGGCTTTGATTCCTACTTGAGAGAAGTCTGTAATTTCTCCTTTCACATAGGCGTCCAATCCTTTGATTGATTCTTGAACTAAATAAAGACCATCAGATTTTTTATCAGCAGCATATTTAAGCCCTGTTACAAAGTCTTGAGCTTTGACTTCTGCGTATTCCTCACCTTCAGAGGTATACCATTTTGCATCCTTACGAAGCGTATACGTGTAAGTCAAGCCGTCCTTAGATACAGACCAATCCTCAGCCATAGATGGCACAAAGTTACCATAGCGGTCATTTTCGAGCAAACCATCAATAACGTTGCTCGTAATATTTGCTGTAGCTGCCTTACCAGTTGTCAAATAGTTTAGGTTATCAGGATCCGTTTCATAAATGTATGAGAATGTCTTCTCACCTTTAGCACTTGAGCTTGATCCAGAGCACGCAGCCAGAGTACCAGCTGCCAATAATGTCACACCCGCAAGGGCAAGTAATTTTGAACTTTTCATCATTTTCTCCTTTAAAATTTACATCCCATTATAGACTCTTTTCAGAAAGTTGTCAACAGAATTTTCAGAATTTTTGAATGATTTTAGCATTTTCTGAAAAATATTTTTTTGATAGATATCCTTAGTATTAAATTCCAATTTGTATAACTTACGATTTCCAAAATACAAACGGTCAAACCAGAGGTAAAAATCAGATTTTTTATCATTTTTTTGCTATGATTAGATAGAAGAAAAGCTGAGGAGGAGACAATGATATTAATTACAGGTGCAAATGGTCAGCTCGGTACCGAACTACGTTATTTACTAGATGAACGAAATGTGGACTATGTTGCAGTGGATGTGGCCGAAATGGATATCACTAATGCTGAAATGGTTGATAAGGTATTTGCTGAGGTCAAGCCAACTCTGGTCTATCATTGTGCAGCCTACACTGCTGTGGATGCGGCTGAAGACGAGGGGAAAGAACTGGATTTTGCCATAAACGTAACTGGAACTGAAAATGTAGCCAAGGCCTCTGAGAAATACGGAGCTACCCTGGTCTATATCTCAACAGACTATGTCTTTGATGGGAAAAAACCCGTCGGACAAGAATGGGAAGTCGATGACCTACCTGATCCGCAGACAGAGTACGGGCGTACCAAGCGAATGGGTGAAGAACTTGTTGAAACCCTTACGTCACAGCATTACATCATCCGTACTGCTTGGGTCTTTGGAAATTATGGCAAAAACTTTGTCTTTACCATGCAAAATCTAGCCAAATCCCATAAAACACTCACAGTAGTCAACGACCAACACGGCCGCCCAACCTGGACACGTACCTTGGCTGAGTTCATGACCTACTTGACTGAAAATCAAAAAGAATTTGGCTACTACCACTTATCAAATGACTCAACTGAAGACACCACTTGGTATGACTTTGCTATTGAAATTCTTAAGGGCAGTGATGTTGAAGTAATCCCTGTAGATTCCAGCAAGTTCCCTGCTAAGGCTAAACGTCCCCTCAACTCAACCATGAGTTTAGCCAAAGCGAAGGCGACAGGTTTCGTCATTCCAACATGGCAAGATGCCCTCAAAGAATTTTATAAACAAGAAGTAAGAAAATAAAAGATTACGACATACATAAAAAGCAAGAGACCATGAGGTCTCCTGCTTTTTAGTATCTGATTATTTAATCACTTGTTGCGTTTTAGCATAGTTAGCCTCGACTGCTTCTTTTTCAGATTTCCACCAGTCTTGGTTGTCTGTGTACCATTTGATGGTCTCTTTGAGACCTGCTTCAAAATTGGTAAACTCTGGCTCCCACCCTAGTTCATCACGAAGCTTGCTAGCGTCAATGGCATAGCGAAGGTCGTGACCAGCTCGGTCCGTCACATGATCATAAGCATCAGCTGGTTGCCCCATCTCCTTGAGGATGAGTTCCAGCACTTCCTTGTTGTTCTTCTCGCCATCCGCACCAATCAAGTAGGTTTCACCGATTTGACCTTTGGTCAGAATCGTCCAAACACCTGATGAATGGTCATTGGTGTGAATCCAGTCACGGACATTCTTACCCTCACCATAGAGTTTTGGCTTGATGCCGCTCAGGATATTGGTGATTTGGCGCGGAATGAACTTCTCGATATGCTGGTAAGGGCCATAGTTGTTTGAACAGTTAGAAATAGTCGCTTTGACACCAAATGAGCGAACCCAAGCTTTGACAATCAAGTCTGAAGCTGCCTTGGTTGATGAGTAAGGCGAGCTTGGATTGTACTTGGTTTCAGCTGTAAACTTCTCACCTGGGCCTTCTCCATGACCTGGCAAATCTTCACGCAGAGGCAGATCCCCATAGACTTCGTCAGTCGACACATGGTGGAAACGAAGGTTATATTTACGAGCTGCTTCCAATAGAGTGTAGGTCCCGATGAAGTTAGTGTAGATAAAGGGGCTCGGGTCATTGAGCGAGTTGTCATTATGGCTTTCTGCAGCGTAATGAACGATAGCATCCGCTTCAGCCGCCAGCTTGTCTACCAAGGCTGCATCAGCAATATCTCCAACAACCAACTCAACACGATCACCTAAAATTTCTTCAATATTGGCACGATTACCCGCATAAGTCAGCTTGTCCAGCACTGTCACATGGACGTCTGGAAAGTTCTTGTAAACATAATGAACAAAGTTAGAACCGATAAAACCAGCCCCACCTGTCACGATAATATTCTTGTATTCAGTCATTTTTATTCCTTAACTTTTTTACAAATCTTCTTTTCTTAGTGGTTTGACATCCTTAAGTAGGGGATGATGTTTATCAGCTTCTGAGACTTCTGCTGCTTCTAGGTTTTCCCACTCGATTCCCAAGGCTGGGTCTGCATAGTTGACAAAGGCATATTTAGGCTTGAGTTCAAGTGCCCAGTAGTCATTGACAAGATAGCTATAAGCAACTGTATCCGAGAGGACTTGGAAACCATTGGCTACGCCACGAGGGACAAAGATTCCCTTACTTGCATCAATCTCGGTCTGATAAACATTTCCAAAAGTCTCACCCTCACGCAAGTCCACCCAAGATCCTAGAACCTTCCCATTATCTGCAACAGAGATGTACTTGTCCCAAGGCTCAGCATGGAGGCCTCGAAGAACATTTTTGCGAGAAAAGCTGACGTTATTTTGCAGTTTCCCTTCAGCAAAGAAGCTTTCAGGAAAGCCAAGTGGCACCATCTTTTCCTTCTGGAAATTTTCCTTAAACCAGCCACGATTGTCACCATGAACTGGAATATCAAACTCTAACATACCTGGAATGGCATCAATCTTGCGCACTGCAAGTGTCTTGCCGAAAAAATTATCAGTCATCTAGATTTCTCCAATCAAACGGAGCAAGTATTGCCCGTATTCATTCTTCTTAAGAGGTTGCGCCAATTCCAGTACATCTTCACGACTGATATAACCCATACGATAGGCAATTTCTTCCAGATTGGCAACCTGAACATTTTGCATTCGTTGAACCGTTTCGATATATTGGGAAGCCTCTAACAAGCTCTCATGCGTCCCTGTATCCAACCAGGCAAAACCACGCCCCATCACCTCAACAGACAAATCCCCACGCTTCAAATAAGCATTATTGACATCTGTGATTTCCAACTCACCACGTGCGCTTGGTTTGATCTGTTTGGCAATATCCACAACATCATTATCATAGAAATAAAGACCCGTCACTGCATAGTTAGAGCGAGGATGCTCCGGTTTTTCTTCTATGGAAATGGCATTCATGTTTTCATCAAACTCGACCACACCAAAACGCTCTGGGTCCTTCACTTGATAACCAAAAACAGTCGCACCCTTCTCTTTATGGGCTGCCTTTTGAAGCATTCTGCTCAAACCAGGTCCATGATAGATATTATCTCCCAAGATCAAAGCAACACTATCGTCACCGATAAATTCTTCACCGATAAGAAAAGCCTGAGCAAGTCCATCTGGACTTGGCTGTTCCGCATAAGAAAGTTTAATCCCAAATTCGGAACCATCCAAGAGCAGGTCCTTAAAGCGGGGTAAATCCTGTGGTGTTGAGATGATCAAAATGTCCTTAATCCCTGCCAACATCAAGGTTGACAAAGGATAGTAAATCATGGGTTTATCATAAACCGGCATCAGCTGTTTTGATGCAGCTCGTGTAAGGGGGTACAGTCGGGTACCTGAGCCACCCGCAAGAATAATACCTTTCATAATAGGTTTCCTTTCTGGCTAATTACCTATCCTATATTCTATTTCATTTTGTCCCAAATTCTCTAAGGAATTTACTTCAATTTGGATAAGGCAGCTTTTAAATAGGCTCCGTCTCGAAGAGCAGCTCCAACTTTCCTAACTTGTTCTGAAAGTTCCTTGTAGTCTTGAAGTGTCAAATCATCTAGTACTTTTTGGAGGTCGTGTAGAGAATCAACTGCTAGACCACACTGTTTATCCAGAACAAAATGCGCAAGGGCAGACTCTTTCCAAACCACTAGAGGAAAGCCCGAAGCCAAATAAAGAGAGGCCTTGTGCGAGTTGTTAAAGCGTAGATAGTTTCCGTAAGAACCTTGGCAGGTTTCTGAGCTGTCTCCGTCCCAGACCAAACCAAAACTACCTTCAAGAGCAGCTGGGAGGTCATCTGGCATAAAGGAACCAAAGTAGCTAGTGTTTTTCAATGCACGACTTTCATCATAGCCCACTCCATACAAGTTATAGGCTGGCTGGTCTGGCAAGTTATAAAGATAACCTGACTTTGCAGGGTTCAAATTTCCAGCTACGATAATGGGCTGGTCTTTTTGGAGATTTGGTTTTTCAGCAAAGTTTGGAATCAGGTAGTCAAAAATTTCCAAGCTAACCATTTTATCTGCTGGCACTCCTTGACCTACCAGAACTTTCTTCATGATATCGTTATGAACGATAATCCCATCCACTGACATCAAAGCTTTCTTTTCCTGGAAGTAATTGCGCACTTTATGACGAAATTTCACTTCCGAACCTGCCGCATGACGCAAGGTTTCAATATCATGGATCAACAGATAGAATTTTGCTCCTCTTTTTTGCGCCTGCTTAATGAGTTGTGAGATGAAAAATGTATGGTGGATAATAGGGAACTGAATCACCAATTCATCTTCGGTTCCCAACTGATCAAACACAGACTTGGTCGCACGATATTTGTGTTGTTGAGCTTTAAAGAAATTCATCTTATACCAATTCTCAACCTTGAGCTCCAAGCCCTCATAACCCTCTGAGATTAGAATAGCTTCCACGTCATTTCGTGCCTTACTCCCTGCATTCTTTTCGTGTGCATTATGCAGAAATGAATCCTTCAGATAATATTTCACCTTTTCTCCCCTTTATCCGTGATGTTCTTAGATACTCCCTAGTTCTTCTTCTACCACATCCAATGCACGTTCAACAGTCACGTGCATATCATAGTATTTATAATCTGCCAAGCGCCCACAGAAAATAACACGCCCATTTTTCTCAGCTTCTGCTAGATACTGCTCATAAATAGCATTGTTTTTGGCATCATTGATTGGATAGTAAGGTTCATCTCCTCTCTTCCAATCTGCTGGATATTCTCGAGTAATAACCGTCTTGTTCTGAGTCCCAAACTCAAAATGTTTGTGTTCGATGATACGCGTATAGGGAATATCACGCTCAGTATAGTTGACTACAGCATTTCCTTGATAATTTTCTTGGTCCAGAATCTCATGCTCAAAACGGAGACTACGATACTCTAGTTCACCAAACTTATAGTCAAAGAACTGATCAATCATCCCTGTAAAGACAATCTTAGTTGCTGAAGTCTCCAAGTTCTCACGATCAGCAAAGAAATCTGTATTAAGCTCTACTTCGATTCCTTCCAACAACTTTTCGATGATGACATTGTAACCACCAATAGGAATGCCTTGGTAGCGGTCGTTGAAATAATTGTTATCATAGGTCAATCGAACAGGTAAACGCTTGATGATAAAAGGTGGTAGTTCAGTAGCAGAACGCCCCCATTGCTTTTCGGTGTAGCCCTTGATTAGCTTTTCATAGACATCCGTACCAATCAACTTAATGGCTTGTTCCTCTAAGTTTTTTGGCTCAACATCTTGCATGTGCGTCGTCTGCTCAGCAATTTTGTCCTTGACTTCTTGGGGTGTCTTTGTCCCCCACAAAGCATAGAAAGTATTCATGTTAAAAGGCAGATTGTAAAGATGTCCTTGATAGTTGGCAATAGGAGAATTGATGTAATTGTTAAACTCCGCAAACTGATTGACATAGTCCCAGACCTTTTTATTGGATGTATGGAAGATATGAGCCCCATACTTGTGGACATTGATTCCTTCAACAGATTGGCAATAGATATTCCCGCCAATGTGTTCTCGTTTATCAATCACCTTCACCTTCTTGCCACGTTTGTTAGCTTCATGGGCAAAGATTGCACCTGACAAGCCAGCACCGACAATCAAATAATCGTACATAAAATCTCCTTATTTCTTTAAAACACTTTTTAGTTCTTGAAAATCCAAGACACGTAAGACCAAAACCAAGCCACCATAGACTAGGAAGCCAAGGACAGCATAAATCAAGACATTCACAACAGACGAGAAGTGCATGAAAGCTTGTACAGAATACAAGGCACCGTACATCAAGAGAGCAGCTAAAAATATTTTTAGCATAGATGGAAGGATCTTGACCTCTTTTAGATACGAACGTGTAAAGTAGAGTTGGATGAGCCAGACTAAACCTTCAGTCGCGACAGATACGATCGACGCTCCAATATAGCCCAGAGGCGGGATCAAGAGGAGATTCAAGCCTACACTGAAAATAGCTGGAATAGTTGTTGACAGCATAAATTCACGATTGCGATTATGAGGTATCAGAATCTGGATTCCCATTATGTTAGTCCAGCCAATAAAGAACATTCTAAAAACCATGATGGCAATCGCATAACGAGCATCTTGGAAGTCTTGCCCCAAGAAAAATTGAACAAAATCTTTGTTGACAATCAAAATCCCCGCAATCATCGGGAAGATAACCAAGTTATAAACCAGAAAGGACATTTCATGTAACTTGTTAACCGCCTTTTGATTGCCTGATGACAGGAGATTAGAGACCCGAGGCAACATGACACTACCAAGCGACGTTACCAAGGTCAACAAAATATTCAATAATTTCAAGGCTTGGTCATAGATCCCGACATCCTTGGTCGAAGACAAGGCACCTAACATTGTGCGATCTAGCGTGATGTAGAGCGAAATGGCAATCTGCGGCAGAAACAAAAGAATGACTGGTTTGATATGCTCTTTGACATAGGCTATATCCAGATGTGGCTTGCGAATGTGTTCCCGAGCAGGAAGCCACATACTCAACTGACCTAGTAGATCATAGGCAACCAAGAGGATGATATACAAGTACAAGTCAGATGGTTTCTTAACAAATAGGAAAATCGAAACAACACCTAGAAGTTTGACCATTGTGTTACGAGCTGTAATTTTTTTGAAATCTTCTAATCCTTGAAAAAGCCAAGAAATATCAAAACCACGAGACAGCAAACTAAAGCCAAGTATATAGGCAATTGGATTGTTCATTGACGGTACAAGCAAACAAACACTTATATAAAGTATAACCGCTAAACAGGTTGAAAGGACTTGTAAACTGTAAATACCCCAGAAGGTCTTTTCAACTTCCTTACGATGGCCGGAAATTTCCTTGGTCCCATAATTGGCTACTCCCAGCGTCGCTAGTAGGATAAAATAAGTCACGATAGAGTTATAGTATCCGTAAGATCCCAAATCATCCGAAGAGAAAACTCGGGTGATATAGGGAGTTGTAATCACTGGTAGGACGATGACAAGTAACTGATAGGACAGATTGTACAAGTAATTTTTTAAAACTCTCACACGGCTTCCCCCATCTCAGATTTTTCTCCTTCAAATTCCATCGCTGGGATGGTAGCAAAAAGAAGGAACATAAAAATATTGTATGATGGACGAACCCAGAAGGCCTCAAACATACAATTGACTGTTACTAAGGCCAGGCAGGTTAACAATAAATAGTTCTTCCTACGATAGAGAGTCCAAGACTGAACCATGTATAGGCATACCAACATAACAACTGGAATCAAACCGTAAGTAAATAACATTTGTACATAAGACGAATCTACATAGTCATAGTTCAAAACCGTTTCTGTCTTTCCTCCATATCCAACAAAGGAAATTCCACGAATTCCAAATAACTGTACGCCATATTTCTTAAGCGCTTCATGTCCCAAATACAATCGCATTCCGAAAAAGTTATTCAGAGAAACATATATTGGATGAGACCAACTAAACTTGTTGGATAGATAAATCATGACCGAAGAAGCGATACCAGCCGAAAAAGGCAGTAGGGAAAATAAACGCCATTCAGTCTTGTTACGATAATAAAAGTATAGAAAAATTCCTGTTGCTGCTAAGATGGAGCCTGCATTTAAACGGGCATCACAATAAACAATAATAAAGGCCGCCAAGGCTACACCTGATAGGGTTCTCAGGAAGATAAACTTCTTTCTAAGGAGATAGGAAAGGGCAGTAAAGAGATAGAAACAATGAGAAGCAAAGTCGGTTGGATAGATAAAACCAAAAGAGTTACGTACAACCACTCCCACGGGGCGAGTTTGAACAAACTGTAAATTAGGAATAACATTGACTAACGATAGTAAAATAATAAGAACTATAAAAGATAAACTCGTCCAAGTATAAATTTTAAGTATAGACTCTAAATCTGCTTTGTAAAGAAAAACAATTAACAGCAAAAACATTAAACCATTTAAGTTTCCTGCCTTATAATAAACCATACTTCCAACTAAAATGAGGGTAGGTGCAAATATTAAAAAACTCAAAGAATAGTTACGAATATATAAAAAACGCACAGCTAGTAACATGATTGCAAAGAAAGGAACAAAATTAGGTATACTAGGTAATACAGGTGCTAACATTGAAGTGTTTATCATATCTATAGAAATTATCACAAATAAAACTGCTGTCACGAGCAATTTATCACGTTCTATCTTTAACATTTTCTTTTTCCTTTTTTAATCTCTAACCTCTTTTATTTCATTGAGGCTTTTTTAATTTTTTAAATTGATAATACAGACCTGGAACCAATGATAACATAAGATAAATCGCCTTGTTTTTCAAGTTAATCCGCTTATTTTTCAAGATTCTTCTTAGATAAGGACGAATCCTTCTTTGAATGCGAACGATTTCCTCTTTGGAAGAATCTGAGATTAAGATGAAAATGTGGAGACTACCGATGAACCAACGGGCGATGATAGCATCATCAAGTTCTGTATTGGCAGAATAGTCCTTCTGGACAACTTCTGCCAAATGATCCATAGAATCATAAAAATCATAGTGCTTACTATTGAAGTTTGATAAGGTAATACTGTTTGGTCTACGATAATAATGATAGATACCTAAATCAATCACACAAACTGATTCCACTTCTTTCAAGTAGTCACTGATAACATATAAGTCTTCATAGATTTTCCCTTTTGGATAGGGGTATTTTTCTACGATATCTCTGGGAAAGAGTTTAGCCCAAGCAGAGACCGTGGCAATTGTACCATAAAGCATCTCTATTAAAGTTTCTTCAGAAGAAAGAAGGGTAGCTTTCGCTAGCATTTCTTCATTTATTTGGTAGTTTTGGTAGGAATCATGTTCGTAAGTATCCTTACCTTTTCCTGCGACAATACGAGCACCTGTACGTTTTTGAAGTTCCACCAAAAGTTCAAGTGCACAAGGCTCAAAATAATCATCTGGATCTAGGAAAACAATCCATTCCCCTTTAGCTTTTGCGACACCATAGTTTCTAGCATCAGACAAGCCACCATTTTCTTTATGATAGGCCGATACCCAATCATACTCACTTGCATATTGATCGCATAGTTTCCCAGAATCATCCGTGGAACCATCATCAACTAAGATAACTTCAAAATCTTTATAGGTTTGATTGACCAAGCTTTCCATGGCATAATGAAGGTAGTCCTCTACATTATAAATAGGTACAATTACTGAAATCATATTTTCTTTTCTTTCTCTTACTCAGTTAGATATTTAAATCTCAAATGAACTTTTATCTGGGAAAAGTTGATTCATAGCTTTAATAAAGTCATCCATCACCTGATTTTCATTTTGGACATTAAAACCATCATTAATACACATAACCTTATATTTCCTAGAATTTAGAAGTTTCCAAAAATCTGGCCCAGCATTATATAATGAAAAGAGACCGCCTAACTTAGGATTTCCAATTGCATATTGACCACTAGCAATCTGCCAATACTTAAAGAGCCAAACATTGGTATCAGATGGACTTCTAAAGCGACTAGCAGATGTTTTTTCTAAGACATCTTTTTCCTTTTCCCATACCAATTCCATTGTTGACTTTAAGAGTGGATGCGTTAAATGATTCTCCCAAAAACCACAAATAAATTTGCTGTGTCTATACAACAAAGATTTAGCAATACCTTTAACACCTTGTTTAATTGAGAAGAATTTGCCATTCTTTAAAATTTCCTCACGAGTAAAATGTGTTGTTATAATTCCCATATCATTCATTTGGAAATGGCCAGTGCCATATCTCTCCGTTGTAATAGGAGCTAAAGCCGTAACATACTTTGGTAAACCATCATCTGAAAAGAAATCTGTCGGTTCAACTGGAGCTGTGAGATAAACATCATCGTTAAAGAACACAAAGCACTCAGAAAGACCTGGAATCCGATGAATATTGCTTTCGATAGGATTGGCAGAAAAAACTGGTAGGTAGTCATTGCAGATAATCTCTGTATGATCTACCAAGACCAATTTATCGCTATTTAACTCTAACCAACTTGGCTTTTGATTGTCAGTCACAAGATAGACCTTATTGACCCAAGGGGCAAACTTTTCTACCCCTCTAAACCAGTATTTAAAGGTTCCCCATTCACGATAAGCCTTATCCGAATTCATGCCTTCCTTAGAGGTATTAATTGTTCCATCGTACTGTACTTTCTTTTTTCTCCAAACAGGATCATTCCCATCAACCCATGCGACAACAAAATCAATTTTTTCTACCATTCAGTCTCTCCTATTTAAAAATCTAACAGTCTTTCCATCAATTTAATAGACGTATATTGCTCAAAATATAGGTTCTTCGCCTTCGCAACCTTTTGAAGCACCTCATCAACTGAAGGATCAAAATCTTCTATAATTTGTGCTAGTTTTTCAAAGTCACCTGACGGATAGAAAGTCACTAGCGATTCATTAACATAGTCTCGAACAGAAGGAATATCATTTACAATGATAGGAACTCCTAAAGACATTGCTTGAAGCATAACCATATGACCAGCGGATAAATCAATATCTTTTAACGATAGGACAAGGAAATCAGACTTAGCTAATACATCTCCAAAGGTTTCTACTACTACATCAGATAAAACTTGAATGTTTGAACCATGCGTAGGAACTCTCCATGGCTGAGTTGCAATCACACACGGCATTGAAAGGTTTGAAGTCTCCACTGCCTTGACTAAAGTCTCATAATCTCGGTTACTACCTCCACCTGAAAAGATATACTTAGTTGGTAAAGAACCTTGATAAGTTAGTTGATTATCATAATCTAAGCCGTAATGAATAAATTTAAATTTCTCCTGAAATTCTGGAAAGAGTTCCGAATAATAATGAATTTCTTTTGAACCATAGACTATGATATTTCTGATATTCTGGAAAGACTTTTTCACAAGTTGCTTTCGTAAATAATAATAGATTTTATTTTTCTTATTCTCAAACAAAAATCCTGCTAATGTAATTTCCTTGCCACTTTTATTTAAAATTCCTAAAAAGATACCTACAAGAGGATTTACACAAATAATTTTCTTGACATCATATTTTATGAATTTCCGAGCATAATCATAGGACATTTTCCACATTAAAAAATGATACAAAGCACTACCGATGTATTTGAAATTACGTACTCTTCTTATAAGTGGACTTTCATAGTTGGTATAAACTACTCGGCTCCCGCCATGAAGAGATTGATAATGCTCTTCATTCTTTTTTTGTAGCTCACTGTCTAAAATGATTAAATTTTCCATTATACCCCTTATTGTAAATTATCATAAAATTCCGAGAAGTTCTTGATGTAACTCTCCAAAGAAAACAGCTCTTTTTGTCTCTGATATCCTACTCGCCCAAATTTTTCTCTTTTTTCAGAACTATCTAGTAAGAGAGAAATGGCATTAGAAAGTTCTTGAGGACGATTTGGTTTGACTAAGCAACCACTTTTGTCATCTACTACCATTTCAGCTATTCCCCCATTGTTATAACCAACAACTGGTTTTGAACAAGCCATGGCTTCTAGGACTACTGTAGGTAGGGAATCAGGTTTTATACTTGGTAAGACAAAGATATCAAACATATTATAAAGTTCAGAAGTCTTATCGTAGTAATCAATACGATGAATTTGTGACACAACAGATGAAGAAGCTATTCTATTATCTAGTTCTTCTAAGCGCCATTCTTCACCAGGAAAAACACCTCCAGCTAGGAAAGCCACCGCTTTCTTATTCTTTTCCAAAAGTGGCTCGACTGCTTCTATGAAATCATTTTGTCCTTTGATAGCATTGACCCGACCAATCATGCCAATCACAAGTGCATCTTGCTCAATGTCAAATTTTTCACGAATAGAAGACGCATCCATTGGATAATAGACAGCATTATCGACACCGTTATAAATCACTTCCACTTGGCTATCTTTGATAAAGGGAGACTGCTTGATATGATTAGCGACCGCTTGGGACACCGTCACAATCTTGTCTGCATATCGTCCCATGAGCATATTGATAAAGTCAGAAATAGCTTTGGGTTTGACGATAATCTCATGAACATGCCAAACCAAAGGCAGCTTGAGCTTGCGTTTCAAATAGATGCCCTCCAAAACAGCCGCTGTATTATTGTGAACCATATCTATACTATGTTCTCGAGCATAGAGGGCGATTTGCTTAGCATAGAAATTATAAGAGCGAATATAGTCGGCAATGCCTTTGGGGTTAAAATACTTTCTTCGTAAAATCGGATAGTCCAGCACGCTAACCTGAGCTCCAACTTGACGCAAGGCCTCGACTAAAACACCATCATTTGGTAGGATGACGTGAGCTTCAAATTCTTGGCGATCTAATCCTTTGATCAATTCCAGTAAAACCTTATCTGCTCCATACATTTCTGCACCAGCATGCAAGTATAAAATCCGTTTCATTCCCTATCCTTTAAACACTTCTTCATAATCTGACACAATCTTTTCCCATGTGAAAGCTGAGAGAATTCTTTGGCTTGACTTGAAATCCAAGTCAGCTATCACTACTTGATCAAATCCCTCTACTTCCTCAATGACGTGTGCCAACTCGTCTTTTTTCCAATAAATAGCCCCGTCTTCACCAACCTCACGGTTAAAGCCAACATCTAGCAACAAATTCAGTTTTGTAGATGCTAGGGCTTCCAGTAGAGAAGGGTTGGTCCCTCCAACCTCATGCCCATGCAAATAGGCAAAAGCAGTTTCACGAATGTACTTGAGCAATTCTTGGTCATAGACCGTACCGACAAATTTGACCCTAGGATCTTTATCAAAACCAGTATCCTGTAGCAACTGATCGTAAAATTTATTCTGCTCCACATTTGTGATGAGGACAAAGTCCTTCTTGGACTTGGACTTGATAAATTCACGAATCATGGTTTCGTAGTTGTTTTCAGGAACGAATCGTCCCACCACTAGATAATAGGTATTTTCGCTAATTCCTTTTTCCTGATACCAGTCTCGAACTTTGGCATCTTCTGCTTTCAGGCTTGAGGGAGCTGTATCTGTCCCATAGGCAATATAGGTGGTCTTTGGTTGATACTGCTTATAATCCTCCCGGATATATTTTTCAATATTTTTACTGTCACAGACCAATAAATCAGCATGTTTGACCATTAGTTGCTCCGAGATTTTCCAATACTTTCGAACTGGCAGGCTCCACTTTGCTCGCAGCCATTCATGACCATCAGGATTTACCAACAATTGGCCTCCGATGGCACGAATTTTTTTCTTAAGCCCAGAAATAAAAGGACCGATGCGACAAGCTAGAATGTAAAAAATGGGAGCCTCGTCCTTGTTTTCCTTAGCCAATTCAATAGCCTTGTTGAGCGCTGCGATATCGTAAGCGATGGCGCGGGCCGGTCCAATATTAGGTACATCAATGTTGAAACAAATGGCCCCATTATGCTCAAACTGGTCATCCGTGATGCCAGATTTAGCTGAATTTTCACGCATACAAGCAACATAGTATTGTATGTTGCTGTCTTTTTGATATTCGGTTAATTTTTCAACAAAGGTTTCAAATCCTCCATACTTAGCAGGAATCCCCTTTGAACCAATAATATAAACTGACTGTTTCATTTCTCTCCTAACAAGCTGAAGGCAGAAATCACTTCGCCCCTTCTCTCATAAATACCACTTTGACGGTCTTTAACAATATTTCAATATCTTTCCAGATGGTCCAATCATCAATGTAGGCCACGTCCAGCTTGACAACATCATCAAAGTCCGTGATTTTACTACGACCACTCACCTGCCATAGACCAGTAATTCCTGGCTTAAAACTAAGACGACGTTTTTGTTCAGGAGTATATTTTTCATACTCATCAACTGTTGGGGGACGTGTCCCAACCAAACTCATATCTCCCATTAAAACATTCCAAAACTGAGGGAGCTCATCTAGACTGGTCTTACGGATAAATCTCCCTATCTTTGTTATACGAGGATCATCATCGACTTTAAACATACCACCTTGCATGGTATTTTGTGCAAGGAGCTCTTGTTTCTTTTTCTCAGCATCCACGCACATAGATCTAAATTTATAAAAAGTGAAATGTCGACCATTTTTTCCGATACGAGTTTGAGAAAAAATAGCGGGTCCGCCATCTTTTCGAATCACCGGAACCAAAACAATACTCACCAATCCACAAATAAGTAGTCCGATAATTGAACCTATGATATCAATGAAGCGTTTAGCAATGACATGGCTTGTCTTATAAAATTTTGTAGAAAACGTAATGACATTCAAGCCTGCCATCCCGCGAATCTTTTTATCGCTACCTAGATAGTTATTGAAAGCATTCAGGTTGACTGTCACGTCAATTCCCATTGTTTCAAAAAGAGAGATGAACTCCCCGATGTCGTACTTTTCACTTGGTAAATTGATAAAAACTTCATCAACAACTTCATGGGTAGCAAAGTCTAAGATGTTCTCTGCAGGTACAACGGTTACGGATGCATGCTGAAAATTAGGCTGATCCAAAACACTGACCGCCACCAATTCCCAAAAAATATCTCCCGACTCTATCAGTCTATCCACAACTTTCTCAACTCTGGAAGTAGCTGTTATCAAGAATATCTTTTTACTCCCCTTGAAATTTGGAAAGATACGTCTCCTATAGCGTTTAATGCACAGATTCAACAAATACAACAAAATAGAATGTATTGTCAAAAAATAAATCATGCCTCGTCTAGAGATACTAAAACGATCTTCTAAAAAGAAGTTTGAAATACTGATGGCTAAAGCAAAGAAAACGATATATTTTGTAGTGCTGATAAACTCAGATAAATAACCCCTTTTAAAAAAATCACGCTCATAATCACTAATGTTAAAAACAACAAAATGCAGAATGAACAAGATGATAACAGAGGTGTTCACAATCTCTGTTTCTCTTACAAAACTAAGTAAATAAGCTAATACAATGACAAGAAAACTCTGGATTACCGCCAAAGTAATCTTCAATCCTTTTTCTTCCATAATATCTTCCCTAAGCTATCTCTTATTTTTTCCCGTAAGAGCCATAAGCTCCATATGATCCATATTTTTCAACCGAGGTATTCAATTTATTTAATACAATCCCTAAGAATGGTTTACTTGTTTGTTCCAATTGTTCTTTGGCTTTTTGGATATCACGTCGATTTGTTTCACCAGCTGCAGTCACCAAAATCGAAGCATCACATTTCTGAGTGATGATAGCCGCATCGATCACAACCCCGATAGGAGCAGTGTCCACAATGATGTAATCGAAGTACTTGCGCAAAGTGTCAAGCATAGTCTTAAAATTCTCACTTTGCAACAAAGCTGTTGGATTTGGAGAAACGGAACCAGCTTGAATGACAAACAAATTTTCAACATTCGTATCACATAACCCTTGTGATAAATCTGTTGTCCCTGATAAGAATTCTGTTAATCCCGTAATCTTTTCACGTGATTTAAAAACACCTGACATGACAGAATTACGAATATCGGCATCAATTAAAAGCGTCTTATATCCAGCACGCGCAAAGGCCCAAGCAATATTGGTAGAAGTAGTTGACTTCCCTTCCCCTGGTTTCACTGATGTAATGGAAATAACTTTTAAGTTATTTCCGCTCAATTGTATATTGGTACGAAGCGCATTGTAATATTCCTCTGCTTTTCTTGCCTGATCCAATTTTTTATGTGCGATTTCTAACGTTGGCATTTTTCTCTCCTATTTTAATTTATCCAAATTTGGAACAACTCCTAATAATGCAATTTGCATAACATCCTCAACGTCTTCTGGTCGTTTAACGCGTGTATCTAGGAGTTCAATAAGGAGAACTGTGACAATCATCACAACCGCTCCAGCGAGAAATCCAATCATGGTATTACGACGGATGTTTGGTGAAGATGGTGAGGTTGCTGGGCGAGCCTCTTCGAGTGTCGTCACATCTGAAACCCGTGTAACACTAATAATCTTTTGAGCTGCAACCTCTCTCAATGAGTTGGCGATACGACTTGCTTCTTCAGGCGCACGATCTGTAACAGAGATGGATACGATACGTGTATCAGCCGGTACGGTCACCTTGATTTTACTAGCCAAACCTTTTGAAGGAAGATCCAGTTTCAAATCCGTTGCGACCTTCTCCAAAACGTCTTGCGAAAGAATAATTTCGCGATAGTCTTTAACCAAGTAAGATCCTGCTTGCAAATCTTGGTTTGTCAATCCAGGCTTATCTCCCTGATTACGATTAACTACATAGATACGTGTCGTACTGGTATATTCAGGTTTTACGATAAAGCTACTATAGGCAAAGGCTACTACCCCAGTTACGATTGCTACCAGTGCAATTAGAAATTTCCGTTTCCAAAGAATTTTAAGCAATTGAAATACATCAATTTCCATCATATTTTGTTCTTTCATTGTTTCTCCTAAATCAATTGATCCATTATTATTTTTCGTGGGTTATCTTTGAATAGTTCCTTCGCCTTATCTTCGCTATACTTTTTAGCAATGATGTCATAGGCTTCTTCCATATGAGGTGGTCTACGATCCAAGTTATGCATATCGCTAGCAATGACATGAACTAGATCACGTTCCAAGAAATACTGAGCTCTCTTTTTCATGAATTTGTAGGTTTCTCCAAAGAGTTTTGGTTTCAAGACATGAGAACTATTGACCTGGGTATAGCACCCCATATCAATCAGCTCCTGAACTCGCTTCTCATTATTTTCTAGAGCATCATAACGCTCAATATGGGCAATAACTGGTGTGATCCCTAACATGAGAATATCGCTCAGGCCTTTATGTATATCTCGATAGGGTGTATTCATACTGAACTCAATCAAAGCATAGTGACTATCATTGAGGGTTGGAATCAATTTCTTTTCCAATTTTTCGACAACATCTGGCGTATAGTATATTTCTGCACCATAAGCGATGACAAGATCATCTGCCACCTCTTTGGCCATTTCGCGAACTTTCAAAAAGTTAGTTGCTATTTTCTCTTCTGGCGTCTCAAACATCCCTTTACGACGATGAGACGTGGAAACAATGGTCCTGACCCCTTGACTATAGGCTTCTCTTAAAAGGTTTTTACTCTCCTCTATCGACTTTGGACCATCATCCACATCAAAAACGATGTGTGAATGGATGTCTATCATGCTACTTCCCCTCCATCACATCTTTGATAGCTGCCTTGGCTGCAGCCAAGCTACTTTCATCAATTTCCATCATATAGAGGTTGCTATCTGGCATAGCGTAGGATGGAAGATCCGTTCTACCAGTTCCTTTTAAGTCTTGGGAATTAACCTTATACTGACCACCACTATCCAACTGTGTATTAATCAAGTCCATCATGGTTTCCAAAGGCATATTGGTTTGAAGAGAATCTTGCAATCCTTGAATAATGTTGTCATAATTCTTTAAAGCCTCTGTCGAGGTTAGCTTCTGAATGATGGCAACAATGACTTTTTGCTGGTTCCGACCGCGGTCGCGGTCTCCATCCGCTAGAGAGTAGCGTTCGCGGACAAAACCAAGGGCTTTTTCAGAGTCTAGATGGACATTCCCGACAGGAAAGTGGTACCGCCCATGCAAAGAAGTGAAATCTTGGTCATTATAAACATCCACACCACCTAGAAGGTCAATCAATTTCAAGAAAGAGGTGAAATTCAAACGAACATAGTAGTTAATATCAACTCCATATAGGTTTTCCAAGGTATGAATTGATGAGTCCACTCCATAAATCCCCGCGTGAGTCAATTTATCCTTTTGATTATTTCCTCCGTCCGCAATCGGAACATAAGAATCTCGAGGTGTTGTGGTGAGAAGGATTTTCTTAGTATCTCGATTTACAGTCATCAAGATGTTGACGTCTGAACGCGAAACTGAACTGATAGGTCCGTAGGTATCAATACCACTGATATAAATATTAAAGGATTGATTCTTAGATACCTTTGGTGCCGCAACATCTTTGGTTAGTTTTTTCGTATAGATTTTCTTAATCTTCGAAGCATAATCTGGATACTCCGCTTCAATGATGTTTTCAAAGACACTGTTCAAGACAATCGCTTTCGCATCACCTGAAATCAAGCTCTTATAGGCTGCTAAGTAAGATGCACTTTGTTCAACCGCCAAGTCTTTGCTCTGAGTCGTCTTAATATCCGCTATCAATTTTTGGATATTGTCATTATCCGTTTCAGTCGGACCTGTTACACTTTCCAACTGGGTAACGTTGTTGATTTCACTATCTTTTAAAACCACAACACTCATCGAATATTCTGAGTAGTTTGATGTCGCATTGATGTGATTAGTCAAGCCCACAAATTGGTGCAAAGCAAATAGCGAAAGCGAACTAGTTAACACCGCAAGTACCAAAAAGAAAATCGTGAACTTTTCGGCTTTCTTATATACTATCAAAAGTAGAGCTACGATAGCAGATAGTAAAACTAGAACAGTAGCTAAGATATTGAGATGCCTAAAGGCTAGGATATTATGTCTAAAAATTAAGAACAACAAAGAGCCACTCAATAATAAATAAATGGCTAATAAAGCTATATTAATACTTCGTTTCACATTTCCTGAACGATTTCTCTTTGAACGTCTACTCATGGTAATCCCCTATACACGTTAATAATTATAATTATTATATCACAATCATGAAAGAAATTCCATCCATTCCTGCTATTATCAGCGTTTTCATTCATTTTTTCTTATCTATATTTTGAATTTATGACTTCCATTAACGGAATCCTTGATAAAACAAAAACAAGACCCCCTTTATTATGGGGCCCCATTTCTGTTTTTATTTGATATGATTTTCAAACTCTTTTTGGCTCTTTTCAATAGCCTTTTTACTTTCTGCTTCCCACTTAGCCTTGGCTTCGTCAAATTGTTTCTTGGTAACAGGGTCTTTTTGCAGTCTCATGTACTTATAATTATTTCCGTCACCCTTGATTCCCACTAGAGAGTAGGCACGTGTAAACGGAGTTACTTTGGTTACAGAGGCTGTTCCACCATTTGACATAGCAGACATGACTAGAGAATTGTCAATCATCCAAGCTTGAGCTTCAGCGTATTTTTCATAACGCTTAGCGACATCTTTATTCTCAGCATCTGCTTCTTTTAGGAGTTGTGTATAGGTATCGAGCCCCAGACTCTTGATGAGCTCTTGGTCTTCCTTGGCATCAAGGCCAAAAATCTTGAGATAGAAGCCGGTTTCAGCATTGAAGGGGTCTAGATAAGTTGATGGATCCTGGTAATCACCAACCCAACCATCAAAGTTTAGATCGTAGTCACGAGCTGCTGGATTTGGCGCTAGGAAGGCAACATTTCCAAAGTCATCTATAGAAAGCTGTTGAACATCAATGACGATATTGTCAGAACCTAGTACTGTTTCAAGGGTTTGTTTAACCGAGTTCATACCAGAAACCGCATTTTTATTCGTCTGATCAACAGGGACATCCAAATGGATTGGGAAAGTCACGCCTTGAGCTTCCAATTCCTTTTTAGCTTCCGCAAATTTTGCTTGGGCCTTTTCCTTGTTAAAGTATGCATCTTGAGCGTCTGCCAAATTGATACCTGACCACTCAATTCCATAGTTTACAAGTTTAGAAGCTGTTACTTCTCCAAAGGTCTTATCTCCCACTTGGACAAAAGTTGGTGGAACCAGAGTATTACGAAGGGTTTTGCTCGCTGCTTCTTCACCGTTAGATTGAGCAGAGTAGGCTGTTCGATCAATACCAAAGTTGATAGCCTGACGGAAATTTTTATTTAAGATAGCTGTTTGAGCTGATTTCTTTTGTTCGTCCGTTGTTTTAGCGGTATGATTATAGGTCTTACGGTTGACGTTAAAGTTAAAGTACCAAGATGTCTTGTCTTGCAAGCTATAAACGATATTGTCTTGGTATTTTTCTTTTGTCTTGGCATAGTTCGAACTATTTGGATAGACTCCTGCAATCGAGTAAGCGCCATTTTCAAAGTTTCGAATGGTCATCTCCTGATCGGACCCATCAAAGTAGGCTAACTTAACTTTTTCAATGGTTACTTTATCATGGTCATAATAGTGTGGATTCTTCACATACTCGATGGAAGATTTTGATGTGAAATCTTTTAACAAGTAAGGCCCATTATAAAGGATGCTGTTTGGCGTCAAGGTTCCAAATTCTTTATCCTTTGATTTCAAAAACTCTTCGTTAACCGGGAAAAGGATACTATTGGTGGTCTTTGAGTTCCAGTAGGGCTCTGGTCGAGTCAAAGTGTACTCAACCGTATAGTCATCCAAGGCTTTGACACCAACTGTTGTGAAGTCATTGGTCGCACCTGTCACATAGTCATTCAATCCCTTGATAGAGTTTTGGATGAGATCCATGGCTTGCCCCTTGTTGTCCGCAGCATACTTAATCCCAGTGACAAAGTCTTGGGCTTTGACTGGAGCGTACTCTTCTCCATCAGCCGTATACCACTTGGCGTCTTTTCTGAGTTTATAAGTATAGGTTAAACCATCCGCCGAAACTGACCAATCTTCAGCTAGAGCTGGCGTTAGATTCCCATAGCTATCATTTTCTAACAAACCATCCACAAGATTGGTAATCACTGAAGTGTTATCTGCATAATAGTCTAAAAGATAGTTAAACGTCGTCGGATTTGCACTAAATGTTGATGAGAAAGTGCTTGTATCAGTATTTGACTGTCCACAAGCTGTCAGTAAAATCCCTGTAGCTAGGACAAGACCAGTTCCGATGAGTCTTTTTTTCATGTTCATCCTCTACTCCTTTATGTCACTTTTTATAACATAGCCGTATTTTATCAAATTTATCCTAAATTGTAAAGTTTCCGACTCTTTTATAGATGAATGATGAACCTAGTCAAATAAAAAGAAAGGAAGCACAGTTACCTGCCTCTTCCTTTCTTATAGATTATTTAACGTGTTTTTCTAGCTCTTTTTGGTATTTGGCATTTGTTTCAATCTTTTCTTGTTGCCATTTCTTGAGAGCTTCTTCGTATTCTTTTGTAGTCACGACATCATTTTGCAATTCCAAACCTTTGAACACAAATGGATCTCCCTTGATTCCGACTTGAGAGTATGCTTTTGTGAATGGAACAGTACGGCTAACAGTTGGAGAACCACCTGAAGAGGCAACTGGAATCAAGAGCGAACTATCAGATACCCAAGCTTGCGCTTTAGCGTATTTTTCGTAACGCTTATTGAGGTCGCTTGTTTCAGCTGCGGCATCATCCAAGAGTTTCTTGTATTCGTCTAGGCCGACTTGAGCCATCACTTCTGGATCTTTTCCACGAGTGATACCCAAGTGTTTAAGGGCAGAACCCTTCTTAGCATCAAGAATGTTTAGGTAGGTGGCTGGGTCTTGATAGTCTGGTCCCCAACCAGTTCCATTCAAGTCGTAGTCTTTTTGTGCTGGAACCTTAGCTTGAGACGTAATGCTCATTTTCTCATTATCGGTCATTTGAAGGACATCGACAATGACATTCTCCGTACCCAGTGTTGATTCGATAGACTGCTTGAGTGAGTTGGTTTGTTGAACGGCAATGACATCAGTCTGCTCAACTGGAACATCCAAACGGATTGGGAAGGTCACACCCTTAGCCTGCAATTCTGCCTTAGCCTTTGCAAAGGCTGCCTTGGCTTTTTCAGGACTGTAAAGCGTATCCTTACCATCAGTAAGGGCTACATCTTTCCATTGGTCTCCGTAAGAAACCAGCTCTGCTTGTGCCAACTCTCCAAATGTCTTTTCACCTACTTGAACGTAGTCATGAGGTACTAGACTGTTACGGATAATTTTGTCCGCACCTTCTTCACCATTCAACTGAGCCGTGTAAGAATGACGGTCAAGGGCAAAGTTCAAGGCTTGACGGAAATTCTTGTTGAGAAGAGCTTCTTTTGTTGATGTTTTTTGAGCCTCGTCTGTTTTGGCTGTTTTATTGTAAGACTGGCGGTTTACGTTAACAGTGAGATAGTAGCTTGTCGCTTCTTGTGGACTGTAGACAATCTTATCTCCGTACTCTTTCTTAGTTGACTCAAAGTTTGAGCTTGTTGGGAAGAGACGAGCTGTTGTATAAGCCCCCTGCGTAAAGCTTCGAATCAAGGATTCTTGGTCGGAACCATCATAGAAGGTTAGTTTGATATTGTCAATCTTAACATTGTCCTTGTCCCAATAGTTTGGATTCTTTTCATACTCAATGACTGATTTTGAAGTCAATGATTTCAAAAGGTAAGGACCGTTATAAAGAATACTTGATGGTGTTGGCGCACCGTAGTCGCTCCCTTTAGAATTCAAGAATTCTTCATTAACTGGCAGCATGGTAGCAGTTGTAACCTTAGAATTCCAGAAACTTTCTGGTTTGTTGAGTGTGTATTCTACCGTGTAATCATCAACAGCCTTAACTCCTACAGTAGAGAAATCATTGCTTTCTCCACTGATATACTCTGCCAAACCTTTGATAGAATCTTGAAGGAGAGAGAGACCGTCTGATTTGCCATCAGCCGCGTGTTTCAGACCAGTAACAAAATCCTGAGCTTTGACTTCAGCATACTCTTCTCCCTCAGAAGTATACCATTTTACACCCTTACGAAGTTTGTAGGTATAAGTCAAGCCATCTTTAGAAACGGACCAGTCTTCTGCAAGCGATGGAATTAAGTTTCCATACTTATCATTTTCCAAAAGGCCATCAACAACGTTCGCTATAACATCAGAAGTTGAACTCTTGCTCGTCACACTGTAGTCCAAAGACGATGGATCCATAGCATAGACATAAGAGAATGTCTTGGGTGCATCAGCCTTCTTTTCACTTTTCCCACAAGCAGTTAAAAGAAGGGCTGTGCTCAGGACGGCACCTGCTCCTAAGAGCCACTTTTTCGATCTCATAAGTAATCTCCTTTAAGATAGTATTTTCACCATTATACTCTATTTTTTCATAAAAGCAAGGGCTTTCGCCAGATTTTTTGGAAAATTCTAACAAATATTTTTTAAAGACTTTTCTACATATTTTTTAGTAAAAGAACCCCAAGCATCAAAGGCTTGAGGTTCACTTATTTTAATCCGTTAGTTCCACACAGAAGGCATCCCATGGAGCCAAGGTCTGTTTCTCAACTGCTTTTTTAGCTGTAGTGTTTTCAATCAAGACAGATTTAACTTTTCCTTCTACTGAAAAGTTTTGTTTTTCATTGGACAAGTTAGCCACAACTAAGAAACGACGGTCACCGTCCTTACGGATATAAGCAAAGATCTTGTCAGCTGTATCAAGCAATTCAAAATCAGCTCGAATCAGCCAGCTGTTCTCCTTACGGATCTGAATGAGTTTCTGATAGGTATAGAAAATAGAATCTGGATTTGCCAGTGCTTCTTGAACGTTGATTTCTTCGTAGTTTGGATTAACTGCCAACCAAGATTTACCTGTTGAGAAGCCAGCATTTTTGCTTTCATCCCATTGCATCGGAGTACGTGCATTATCACGACCGATGACACGGATGCTGTCCATGATTTCCTCTATAGAAACGCCTTTCTCAAGAGCTTCACGCGCATAGTTGAGGGATTCAATATCTTCTACTTGATCCAGTGTTTCAAATGGATAGTTGGTCATCCCAATCTCCTCACCTTGGTAGATATAAGGAGTCCCTCTCATAAGATGAAGTAGGATTGCAAAGGCTTTGGCAGATTTCTCACGACATTCTTGGTCATTTCCCCAGATAGAGACGATACGAGGGAGGTCATGATTGTTCCAGAAGAGGGAATTCCAGCCGTCTTCAACTCCTAACTCTGTCTGCCATTTGTTGAAGATTTCTTTTAACTTACTGATATTCAGCTCTTTTTGATAGTGCCATTTAGGTTGCCCTTCCTGATATTGAAGACAAATGTGCTCAAACTGGAAGACCATAGACAATTCTTGCCCCTTTGGATCAGAGTAGAGCTTGGCAATCTCTGGCGTTGCTCCCCAGGTCTCTCCTACTGTCAAGAGATTCTTATCTCCAAAGGTCGCCTGATTCATCTCCTTGAGATAGGGATGGAGCATAGGGCCATTATTGACTACTTTCTCGTCAGGAATTTTCCCAATCATGTCAATGACATCCATACGGAAACCGCCAATTCCTTTATCAATCCAGAAGTTCATCATCTCGTAAATTTTCTGGCGCAGTTTTTCATTCTCCCAGTTGAGATCAGGCTGTTTCTTGCTGAAAAAGTGAAGATAGTATTGATCTGATTTTTCATCGTATTCCCAGGCAGACCCACTAAAGATAGACTCCAAATCATTGGGCTCATCCCGCCAGATATAGTAGTCTCGCTCGGGGCTGCCAGGATTTTCACAGGCCTCGACAAACCAAGCATGCTCATCCGAGGTATGATTGACCACCAAGTCCATGATAATTCGAATATCCCGCTTCTTAGCCTCTGCGATTAGTTGGTCCATGTCCTCCATGGTCCCGAAAATAGCTGCAATCGCTTGATAATCAGCAATATCATAGCCATTATCATCCATCGGACTGTCATAAACAGGAGAAAGCCAAATTGCTGTGATTCCTAGCTTGGCTAGATAGTCCAACTTACTAGTAATTCCTGGCAAATCGCCAATTCCATCTCCGTTACTGTCCATGAAACTCTTTGGATAGACTTGATAGACTACGGCATTGTGCCACCATTTTTCTTGCATCTGTTTACCTCATTATTTTAATAATCTATAGTCTATGATAGCGCTTTTTAAAATTTTGTGCAAGCGTTTGCCTAATCTTTTTAATTTCTTTTTTAGCTCCGTAGTTTCCTAACTTCCAATTTTTTATTATAATAGAGGTCAGAGGTAAAAAAATGAAAAAACAAGCTTTTAGTTCTGAACAATATCTGAATCTACAGCGCGACCACATTTTGGAGCGCATTAACCAATTTGATGGCAAGCTCTATTTGGAGTTTGGTGGCAAAATGTTAGAAGATTTCCACGCTGCTCGTGTACTTCCTGGTTATGAGCCTGACAATAAAATCAAGCTCTTGCAAGAATTGAAAGAGCAGGTTGAGGTTGTGATTGCTATTAATGCTAGCAACATCGAACATTCCAAAGCACGTGGCGACCTAGGCATTTCTTATGACCAAGAAGTTCTTCGTTTGATTGACAAATTCAATGAGCTGGGAATTTTTGTTGGTTCGGTTGTCATCACACAGTACGCTGGCCAACCGGCTGCAGATGCCTTCCGCAACCAGTTAGATAAAAACGGAATTGATTCTTATCTTCATTACCCAATCAAAGGATATCCGACTGATATGGACCACATCATTTCTCCAGAAGGTATGGGGAAAAACGACTACATCAAAACCAGTCGCAACTTGATTGTCGTAACCGCTCCTGGACCTGGTTCTGGAAAATTGGCCACTTGTATGTCAAACATGTACCACGACCAAATCAATGGCATCAAGTCTGGTTACGCTAAATTTGAAACCTTCCCAGTTTGGAACCTGCCCCTTCATCATCCAGTCAACTTGGCCTACGAGGCTGCAACCGCAGACCTTGATGATGTCAACATGATTGACCCATTCCACCTCCAAACCTACGGAGAAACCACTGTCAACTACAACCGTGATATCGAAATCTTCCCAGTGCTCAAGCGCATGTTAGAGCGCATCCTCGGCGAATCTCCATACGCTTCTCCAACAGACATGGGTGTCAACATGGTTGGCTTCGCTATTACAGATAATGAGGCTGCTATCGAAGCTTCTAAACAAGAAATCATTCGTCGTTACTATCAAACAGTCCTTGATTTCAAAGCTGAAAAAGTTGGCGAATCTGCTGTCAAGAAAATTGAACTGCTCATGAACGACCTCGGTATCACTCCTGCAGACCGTAAGGTTGCTGTTGCTGCACGCCAAAAAGCAGAAGAAACTGGTGGTCCTGCCCTAGCCCTTGAATTGCCAAATGGGGAAATCGTAACTGGTAAAAACTCTGAACTCTTTGGTCCTACAGCTGCTGCCTTGATCAATGCCATCAAAAAATCAGCTGACATCGCTAAGGAAGTAAAATTAATCGAGCCTGAAGTTGTCAAACCAATCCAAGGCCTTAAAATCAACCATCTCGGTAGTCGCAATCCACGCCTGCATTCAAATGAAATCCTGATTGCTCTTGCAATCACAGCTATGGAAAATCCTGATGCTGCGCGTGCCATGGAAGAACTTGGCAACCTCAAAGGGAGCGAAGCCCACTCAACCATCATCTTGACAGACGAAGACAAGAACGTCCTTCGCAAGCTAGGCATCAACGTAACCTTCGACCCTTACTACCAATACGATCGCCTGTATCGTAAATAAATAAACAAGGCTGGACAAAAACTCAATTTGAGAGAAAAATCCAGTAAATCTTTACATAATAAAAAAATCAAACGCATAATATCAAGTCTTTTGAACACTTGGTATTATGCGTTTTTATGATTTCCCATTCTCATTTATTTCAATGAAATTGTCAACTCGACACAGGCTCCTCCTTGGGCTGGATTGAGCAGGGTCAGACGACCACCGTGCAAGAGAGCTACCTGCTTAGAAAAAGCTAAGCCGATACCATGATGGGGATTAGCTGAATTGCGGCTTTGATCACTCTGGTAGAAGAGCTGTTCTGCTCCCAGCAGCATCTCCTCTGAAAATGAAGGGCCGTTGTTCCAGATAGCAAAAACCAACTGATCCTCCTGCACTGATACCGTTAGCTTCACTTTCTTTTGACCCTGGTCTGCATGTTCAAGCGCATTCAGTAAAATATTGAGCAAAGCCCGTTTGAGATAGTCCAAGTGAATCGACAAAATCAGACTAAGATTACAATCTTCTTGGAGATAAAAACGATAGCTTTCCTGTTTACTGAACAGCGCCCAATCGTCCTGGAGATAAGCCAAAAAGTCCTCTAAGGAAAGCTGACTGAACTGATTAGAATCAATCTGAAAAGCCTTAGCGTAATCAATAAGAGAGCCACAATATTCTTCCATCTTGTAACTAGCTTGCAAAATCTCAGCAGCATAGTCTGCCTGTGGCTGGCCTAACTGCGCCAATTCCAAGAGCTCAGCATTCCCCTTAATCACAGTTAGGGGCGTTTTCAAATCGTGCGATGTCGCTGATAGCTGTAAAATCAACTCTTGATTATGCTGCTGCTCTTTTTCTAGAAGACGAGCATTTTCTTGGTGACTGCTCCGTAAATCGCTATAGACTTCGAGCATTTCCTCGATCCGAAAAAGCTGGCTTTGATTTTCTTCTAAAAGCTTCTTGCTCGTTAGCATTTTTATTTCCCTGTCGATTTTTCGGAGCAATTTCAAAATATGATAAAAAGTAATCAGCAGCAAGCTCCCTGCCCAAAAGAACAAGGCGAAAAGAACGTGATTGCTTCCTTGCGTAAATTCATAACCTATAAGCACAAAAATCAAAACATGGAAAAAGACGATTTTTAAACTGGTTGTCCAGACTAGGATTTTGAAATTTCGGGTTCTAATTGCCATCTATAGCCTACTCCTCTCACAGTTGCGATTGCTTGCAGCCCCTCTTGTTTGCATTTTTGACGAATCTGATATACGTATTCTGAGATGGAACGAAGCTGTGTTTCTGAGCTTTCTGGATAAAGCAAGGTATGCAGGCGTTCAGCTGAAAAGGTCTGCTTGGGACTGCTAGCTAGTAAATGCAGCAACTTAAACTCTCGCTCTGAAAATTTCAAAACTTTACCAAAACAGGCAACTTCATAGCGCTCTGGATAAAATTGGCAAGAAGCAATTTCAGAATATCGCTCCTCACGTCTTTCCTCCCGCCGAAGATGAGCCCTGACACGCGCCAGCAATTCTTTGGTTCCAAAAGGCTTGACAATATAGTCATCTGCTCCGCGAAAGAGCCCTTCCACTTTGTCCGCCTCCAATTCCTTAGCCGTCAGAAAGATGATTGGACACGAAAGATGAGGACGAATGTAGGAACACAGCTCAAAACCATTAACAGGCTCCATCATCACATCCAGCAGAATCAAGTCATATCCGACAAAATGCGTCAGCTCTAGGTCTTCTATCCGATCAAGCGTCGTCACATCATAAGCATCTAGCTCTAGGACGTTTTTCACCAGCTTTAAAATGCTCTGGTCGTCATCAACCACCAAAATACGATACTGTCTCATGATTTCCATTATAGCATACCTCTAGCGAACATCTCGTTTCAAGGTTAAGAATATAGCAGGGCTCCAAACCAAAGCTAACCATAACAGCTGTATTCCCAGCCCTGAGAGATCTATTGAATGCTGAAGTCCTTTATACTCAAAAAGATTTAGCGTAGCCAGATCGGGCAGGTATTTTGCTTCTTTGATGAAAGTCGCCAATAAACGGCTGAGACCAATCAAGAGAGGAAAGAGCACCGACACCGGCACAACCCAAGATTGAAATAGCAAAGCGAGGCCAGCAGTTAAAAAAGCCAGAAAAATATTGCTGAGAAGACCAAAAGAGCTGTAATAGAGGAATTTCTCTAGTAAGGACCAGCTAAAGCTTAGGTCAAAACGAGCCAGCATAACAAGGAAACAGCTGCCTATCATGACACTGTAGAGAACCAAGAGCAGCAAGCCCAGAAAAAGGAATTTCCCAGCCAACCAAACCTTTCTATTTGATACGGTTAGAAAATTCGTTCGCATCCCAGACTTGACAAACTCCTGGGCAAAATAGAGAGAAGTAAAGATGACGATGACAGGCTGCGCCAGATAGAGGGCATGCAAAACCTCGCTCAGAGCCTTCGTCTGACCAACTGCTGTCTGACTGTAGTCAAGATTCATCAGAAAAAATGGAACAGCTACCATAGCCACTAAGGCTGCACCAAGAGCGAGATAGTAAGAACGGAACTTAATCCATTCACTTCTAAGCAAAGCTTTTATCATCAGTATCGCCCTCCTAAATCCGTCTTCAAAAAGCGCAGAGAAGCCATGCCGCCGATGACTAGCAACCATGCACCAAGTATCAACAGCCCTTGCAAGGGATTGTTAGCATATTGGGAAGTTGGCGTTGCAGCAAACAACTCTCCTGCTGGCTGTGGCAAATAAGTCCCCCAACTCGTGTGAGCTGCCAGGTAGTTTCCCAGATTATAGATCTGTGGTATGAGAAAAAGCAGAGGAACTAGCATGGTCCGAGCCAATAAACCTAACAAAAACGAAAGGATTCCCAATAAGGTCAGAGATAAGGTTTTCCACAAAATCAAACTCCAAGCTGCCTGATTGAGCAGAATCGGATCAAGTCCTTCCTTTCCTAAAGCGAGATGCATGACCATATAACTAAAGTAGATTGATAAAAAGCTAGTGGCAAGAGAAAAGCAAGTAAAGATCATGAGTTTCCCCACAAGCAACTTCAGCCGGTTATTACAGGTCAAGAGACTGGTTCTCAAGCTATGAGACTGAAATTCCATAGCTCCCAAAATTCCAGCTAAAATGACCAAGACCATGACCGCCATAGAAGCCCCGTTGAGACCTAGATATTCCAGCGGATCAATGGCGTTTATCAGATTAGGAACCGTCTCAGGCGTAGCATCCAAGCCGATAGACAGATACTGTCGGCCCTCCAACCAGGATACGACAGGCACTAATAGCAGCATGAAGGCCACACTTACTTTGAAAGCCTTGATTGAGCGGATTTTCAACCATTCTGAATGCAATAAGGACATCGTTTCTTTCATCTTAAACCTCCTCTGTCAAATCAAAGAAGAGATCTTCTAGACTGTCTGAATCTTGCAGCACCTCTTCCAATCGTCCTTGCTCAATAATTCGCCCATGGTGAATCAAGACCACATCATCTGTCACCATTTGCACCTCTGACAGGATGTGGGATGATAGAAGTACCGTTTTCCCTAAATCAGCCTGCTGACGGATGAACTTTCTAAACCACTTAATCCCACTTGGATCCAGTCCATTGGTCGGTTCATCTAATATAAGAAACTGAGGATCACCTAGCAAAGCTGCTGCCAAACCCAACCGCTGACCCTCCCCCAGAGACAGGCTTGACAAGAGGTCCTTCCTCTTATGAGCGATTCCAGTCATCTCCAAAACCTCATCAATCCGAGACTTGGGAATAGCATTACTCGCCGCAATAATTCTCAAGTGGTCATAGACCTTTCGATTTGGCAAACCGCCAATGCCGTCAAAGGCTGCACCTACCGTTCTGAGCGGATAGATCATTGACTGATAGGTTTGCCCATCAAAAGTCGCCGCTCCTGCTGTCGCCCGATCTAACCCCAAGAGAATCCTCAAGGTCGAACTTTTCCCTGCACCATTTGGGCCCAGAAAAGCTGTAATCCGCCCGCTTCTAGCTGTAAAAGAAATATCTTCTAAAATCTGCTTACTGCCATGCTTTTTGCAAACGCCTTCTATTTTCACCATATGTTCCATACTGAACTCCTTTATCTTTATTTTCTACAGTATATCCAATCTAGTTCAGAATTAGTTCAGAAATCAAGCAAAAATTCTAAAAGTTGACTCCATCTTTCAGAAGTTGCTCTAGCTTCATTAGAAAGAACTCAGTTTTTCTTTATAATTCTGCGAGTTTTGTATGGAGACTTTGTTATAATGCTAGTTTCAAAAAGTCATTTATCAAACTCCATCAAGAGCTGGCTTTATGTTATAATGAAAGAAGAAAACTGAAAGGAACTACCATGTCAAAAGAAGTTATTGTTGAAAGTTTTGAACTTGACCACACCATTGTTAAAGCACCCTATGTTCGCTTGATTGGGGAAGAAACAGGGCCAAAGGGAGATGTCATCTCCAATTATGATATTCGCTTAGTACAGCCAAACGAAGACTCTATCCCTACTGCTGGCCTTCACACTATCGAACACCTCTTGGCCAAACTCATCCGTACCCGCATTGACGGGATGATTGACTGTTCACCATTTGGTTGCCGTACAGGTTTTCACATGATTATGTGGGGACGTCATACCAGCGCTGAGATTGCTGCTGTTATCAAGGATTCGCTCAAGGAAATCGCTGAAACGACTACTTGGGAAGATGTACCTGGAACAACCATAGAATCTTGTGGAAACTACAAGGACCACAGCCTCTTTTCTGCTAAAGAATGGGCTAAACTCATCCTGGAACAAGGTATTTCAGATGATGCCTTTGAACGTCATGTGATTTAAACACAAAAAAGGAACCAGCTTTTCAGCTGGCTCCTTCTTTTTTCTCAAAATTTTGTCTTATACTCAATGAAAATCAAAGAGCAAACTAGAAAGCTAGCCGCAGGCTGTACTTAAGTACGGCAAGGTGAAGCTGACGTGGTTTGAATTTGATTTTCGAAGAGTATTAGGCTTTTTCACGAATGACCAAAATACCATCTTCCATATCTGCTTCCAGATGTTTGGCATCTAGATGATCCAAGTGGAAGTCTGTCACCTTATCACGAATTTGTTGTTCAACCACGCGACGGAGAGGACGAACACCCATAACTTCGTCATAGCCTTCTTCTGTGATAAAGTCCTTAGCTGCTTGGCCAACTTCAAGGTCGATTCCTTTCTTAGCCAAGGTTTGGTTGACTTCAGCCAACATCAAGTCCACAATCTTAGAAAGGTCTTCCTTATTCAAGTGTGAGAACTCGATAACTGCATTAAAGCGATTGAGGAATTCTGGACGGAAGTATGGTTTCAAACGATCCATTAATTCTGGTTTGTCTGCATCTTCCGTCAAGTTGGCTTCATAGCCAAATCCAGCATTTGATGTTGCGATAATGACAGTGTTTTTGAAGTTCACGGTATTTCCTTGACCATCAGTTAAACGACCGTCATCCAAGACTTGGAGGAGAAGGGTAATGACTTGAGGATCAGCCTTTTCAATTTCGTCCAAGAGAATGATAGAGTAAGGATTGCGACGAACACGTTCTGTCAAGGTATTGCTATTGTCATCATAACCCACATAACCTGCTGTTGTACCGATTAACTTAGAAACGGCTGTGCGGTCACTGTATTCAGACATATCCAAACGGATGATCGCATCCTTGGTTCCAAACATATCGAGCGCCAATTGCTTAGCAAGCTCGGTCTTCCCAACCCCAGTAGGACCTACAAAGAGGAAGCTACCGATTGGGCGATTGCCTTCATCAAATCCTGCACGGTTACGACGGATAGCACGAGCCACTGCTTCTACTGCCTTATCTTGGCCAATAACCTTGTGCTCCAAGCGATGGGCCATATCTTTCAAACGTTCGATGTCTGACGCTCCCATTTGTGACACTGGAATACCAGTCATACGTTCCACAGATTCAGCCACATCGTTGACACTTGCAGTCACCTTCATATCTTCTGTGTGGTTTTCGATTTTCTTTTCTAATTCTGCAATGCGTGTTTTAGCATTAAGAGCTGCTTCAAAGTCTTCTGCTTCAACTGCTTTTTCTTGCTTGTCTTTTTCTGCCTCAATCTCCCGTTCGACAGCATGAACATCTGTTACTGGATGTTGAGCTGCCAAGTGAGCTGCCGTTACATCGACAAGGTCAATAGCCTTATCTGGCAAGCTGCGTTGAGGAATGTATTGGACAGAATAATCCACTGCTGCTTTCAAGACTTCATCTGGCAAGATGACATTGTGGTGTTGTTGATAGAGGTCACGAATTCCTTGAAGGATTTTAAAGGTATCCTCTGCTGAAGGAGCATTGACCTTCACTTCGTTGAAACGACGAGCAAGAGCTGCATTTTTCAAGATAGTGTTACGGTATTCGTCTTGAGTTGTCGCTCCAATAACGGTCAATTCACCACGAGAGAGGGCTGGCTTGAGAATGTCCGCAAGCCCCTTAGAACCACTGTCTCCACCAGTGCTACCAGCACCAAGGATTTGGTGGATTTCATCAAAGAAGAGGATAATATTTCCTGCTTCTTTTACCTCATTGACTAGATTTTGCACATTTTCTTCAAAGCTACCACGGTATTGAGTACCAGCCTCGAGACCTGAGATATCAATGGAAATGATTTCCTTGTTCTTAATAGCAGCTGGAACATCTCCGTTCACAATAGCTTGTGCTAGACCTTCGACAACTGCTGTCTTACCAACACCTGCATCTCCGACAAGTACAGGATTGTTTTTGGTACGACGTGAGAGGATTTCAGATGTTTCTTGAATTTCCTTGTTTCGTCCGATAACAGGATCCAATTTGCCCTCGCGAGCTTCTGCGGTCAAGTTTCGACCTAGTTTAGCAAGGACACCGTCTTGTTTCATACCTGAAGCGTGTTGTTGCATTTGCGCATCAGATTCTGCATTTCCTGGTAATTGACCAGTTGCACGATAATGAGCAAATTCCTCAGGTGTCACTTCTCGTCCATTAATCAAGTAGCGACGGTTTTCAGAACTATATCCTCGCATACCACCCATCAATTGGTTAAATAAATCATCCATGTTGTTAAAGTTATTAAAGTTGTTGTTCATATTCTTTACCTCGTTTATTCTTAATTATATGCGATCTTTGATATTGACTATCTTTGACCTTTGTTTTAAAAAATTTAGACTAGCTAAATCGCTACTCTACGTATAATTTCTGGTTTTTCTTTTTTAAATAAGCCTTTTATAATCTTCTTTTCAAATTCTGTTAGATTCAACATAGGCCTCACCCCTTTCTCGGGATTCTATACCTCACTCTCAAAGACTAATTCGTTGAAAATGAGCTTTTTAAGGAATTCATTTTCCTTATGTTTCTACTATATCACTTTGGTCAGTAAAAGTCAATAACTTTTTTGACCAAATTTGACTATTTTTAAAAATTTTTCAAGGACGCAAAAAGCCAGTCGTTTCTGTACTGACCCCAAAAAGTTAGACAAATAATTTAAGTGAAGGATTTAGTTCTGTATTGCACAGGACTAAGTCCTTTT